>NZ_JARESU010000091.1:0-32676 GCF_046027075.1 Paraburkholderia sp. RL18-085-BIA-A
AGCGCGGGGTTTGCCGCGCAAGCTGCCAATGAGGCGGATAAGGTCTTCGAGGAAGCCCGCTACAGTGTTGCATGGGAGGAGTCGGCCGAGCGCAAGTACTTCCTGGACCCACGTCCGGAGGTTTTGCGCGAGCATGGCGAGGCCGGCGAAGCACTGGACGCTTCGCTAAAGAAAGCGATGGCACTTGAACCTGGCAGCAGTGCAATGCTGACCGGGCTGCTGGAGAAGCACGCAAAGTATCGGGCGTTCGCAAAGCCAATGTTCAAGGCCGTCGATGACCACGACATACCGAGAGCCAACGAGATCGACGAGAATTCGGCTGATCCGCTCTTCGACGATATCGAACAGAAAGTCTTCGCAGCGGCGGCGCGGCACCGTGACGATGCGACGATGCAACTCAACCGGCTCGTTGCCGTGCAACGGATCGTCCTGATATCAACCCCGGTGGTTCTGGCGATTGGCGTGGGGCTTGCGCTCCTGTTTCTCCAGATGCTGCGGCGTATTCGCAAGAATATAGATGCGGCGGCCCAGAGTGCGCTGCGCACGAGCGAGCAGAGGCTGCAGGCGCTTGTGGCAAACACGTCGGATGCAATTCTCGTTTCCGACGTCGACGGAAATGTCTTTTACGAAGCGCCAACCCGAAGGCCGGACCCATTGCAGAACATGGGTCAGCTGGTCGGCACCAGTCTGCTCGATCCCATCCATCCCGCTGACCGTCCCACGCTGCAAGGGCTGTTGCAAACCGTGTCGTCGACAGCTGGATCCACGAAATCCATCGAGATTCGCACGCGCGGTGAGGACGATGCGTGGCGCTACATTCAACTGACGTTGACGAATCTGCTCGACGAACCGGCTGTCGGTGCGATCGTGGCGACGGCGAGCGACACAACCGAAAGAAAGAACTTCGAGGAGCAACTGGCCCGAAGGGCGTTCTACGATACATTAACCGCGTTACCCAACCGCGCACTCCTGATTGATCGTATTAGCCAGGCCGAAGCTCGCGCGCGTCGACGCAACGCGGTAATCGGAGTCGTTTTCATCGATCTGGACAACTTCAAACGGGTCAACGACAGTCTTGGACATCACGTGGGAGACCGACTGCTGATCGCAGCGGCCAAACGCCTCGAAGCGTGCGTTCGCCCCGCCGACACTGTCGCGCGGCTAGGCGGAGATGAGTTTGTCATCTTGCTGGAACATCTGGGGAGTGAAGCAACGAGTGAAGGGACTCTGGTTGCGGAGAATATCCTTGCGCATTTCAGTCAACCATTCGATCTCGACAACAAACAGTACATCGTCAGCGCAAGCGTAGGGTTGGCATTCGCGCACGCAGGCGGCGGCCGAGGAGATGCTGACACGTTGTTGCGGGACGCTGATGTTGCGATGTATCGGGCCAAGAATGACGGAAAAGGCCGCTATGTGGTTTTCGAAGAGAACATGCACGCGGAAGCGGTTAAAAAGCTGGAGATTGAAACTGATCTGCGCTCCGCGATCGAGCGTCGCGAACTACGCGTGTACTTCCAGCCCATCATGCAACTTCAGGGGGAGGGGTTTCGTGAAATGGAAGCTCTAGTGAGGTGGCAGCATCCCACGAGAGGTCTATTGCCGCCGTCCGAGTTCATTGCGATTGCAGAAGAAAGCGGCCTGATCATTCCGCTAGGACGATACGTACTGAAAGAGGCTTGCGAGCAAGTCGCCCGCTGGCAGCGGGAGTTCCCCAGCGAGCCGCCACTACAGGTTAGTGTCAATCTCTCTCCAAGGCAGTTCGATGATCCAAACCTCGTCGCCGACGTGGCCGCGGCGTTGTCCAGTGCTCACATCGGCGCTGCCCTGCTGAAACTGGAGGTCACAGAAGGCCTGATCATGCGGGATACGGCGAAGAGTATCGAGATCCTCAAAAGCCTGAAAGAGTTTGGAGTAACTATCGCAATCGATGACTTTGGCACGGGTTACTCATCGCTGAGTTATCTTCGCAAGCTGCCGCTGGATGTCCTGAAGATCGACCGATCGTTCGTTCAGGGCATTGGAACGAGTGCCGAGGACGATGCAATCGTTCGAGCCGTCATCTCGGTAGCGCAGTCGCTTGGATTGACCGTCACTGCCGAAGGAATTGAAACCGGTGAGCAGGCAAGACTCCTTCGCGAATGGTCCTGCCAGGCTGGACAGGGCTATCTTTTTTCACGACCTCTGCCTGCGGAAGAGTTCGCCGCTCTGTTTTGTGCACAGTCTTCCGGTTTCGACCGCAGCCGTTCGCCAGGGGATTTCGCCACGGAGCGCCTCTAGCCCCGGGCATGATGTGTGTTGCTGTTTCACATCATGCCGCCTGAGCTGACGATGCAGCCCGCCCCGGCGCCTCCGGCCCCACCTGTGCTGGTGCTCGGCGCTGTCGCAATTGGATATGCCGCGCCCGTCGCGGCCATAAGAGCGACTGCCGCGGCATCCGGCTCACGGTTGGCATCGATTGCGCCACGTGCGAGGAGCGCTTCAAGATCACTATCCTCGCCTGGTTGACCCCAGTGAATGAAGTGGTCAGGAAGTCGGGTGTGGAAAGCGTGACACCGTATGTTTGCTGCAGACTCTGGACGACAGCGGCCTGCGCGCCCAGAACATCGTCTGAGTTTGCAGCGCCTGCTCAAACGCCGTGTTCGCCGCGAAACCGGCGATGAGCGCGCTTTCATTCGCGCCAAGTTGCGCCGCCAGATACGGCAACAGCAGATCTGTCTCCGACGTGACGTTGTATGTGCCGCCGGCAAATGCAGCAGAATGCAGCGTCGTCGCGCCGGAGGTCGCCGTGATTACGCATGGCATCACTGTGCCAAGAGTTGGGTGGTAGCTTCCGTTCGCATCCGCGGTAACCGACATCGAGCCGCGCGCGCAAAAGATGCTGACTGTCGCGTTTGCAAGTGCTTTGCCGGTTGCCGCCGTGCCGGCGATCGAAATCATCGACTTGCTGTTTGCGCTACCGATGCCACCATCGCCACTGCCGCCGCAGCCAGCGAATGAAGTAGTGAAAGCAATCAGCAGCCTTGCGCCAGCAGGGCGAATGATGCGCTGTAGTCGAGTGCTCAACGAAGTCCGCCACCGGATAGTACGTGAGCTAGACGATTGGGGGGGCGTCTATTCCACTTTCGACCAGACCTTGACGCAGCGAAGGCATGGCTAGCTCGTGGCTGCAAGCAAGGCGAAGGGTTCGTGTCAGAAATATTCGCGGGTCCGCGAGAGCAACCCTTTAGTTCGAGCGATTGGAATAGGGAGGGTACGCCATACGTTTATTCACGGGATTGACCCTGGAAGTTTCAAGCCCATGGCGTGCCGGAATGCCATTCCCCGACGCAAAGTAGGCCGCGCTGACAGTATTGTCGGGAGGCCCGCGAGCGACGCCCGTTGTGCGGTTGCGCGCTGCTGCTGGCCGCCGTGGCGGCAGGTGCGCCTCGCAGCCTCCTGCATGGCTATGGGCGTGGCGAGTCGTTCGCATGCCGCACGCTCGGGCGGCCATTCAGACGCCAAAGAGCAAGCGACGGTTTGAACCTATGATCACTTGTCGATATCGCATTTCCGGTCGTCGAGCACGCCCGTGCATGCCGCCTGATGCGCAACGGTGGCCAACCTGGCGGATGTTGATGTGTGTGCTCGCGTTGACGTGCCTGATTGCTCCCGTGCGCGCCGTCGGCCAATCGACCAGCCCGATTGAGCCGGCTTCATCCGCTGTATCGGCGGGATGCGCGGAGCCGGGCACGTCGGATGCCGTGAGCGCGGACGTCGCCCGGTTCCGGTGCCTCACGGCTCACGAACAGGCGACGTCGTTGCGAACGCGGTTCGAAGACCACTCACTCCTGGCCCTGACCGATGATCAAATCCTTTCTCTGATGGAAGCGATGAGACCTGAAGCCTTCGTCGAGTACGCGAAGTCCGATATGGTGCAGGACGACGCCTACGAATACAGGATGTTCCGGCAGGAGCGTATATCGGGGCGATGGCCGGACCGGCCCGATCACATCGATATTCGATATCAGGACACGCCTCGACGTGTCTACGCAAAATGGCTGCCTGACGGCGCACATGCAGGACAGGAGATTCTTTACGACGAAACCCGCGACCCGGTTAGCATCTTCGGCCATCTGGGCGGTCGACTGCGCATCGTCTCAGGCAAGGTCGCGATCGACGGCGCGTTCGCGCACGCCCAATCCCACCATAGTGTCCGGGATTTCGGCCTGCAGTTCATCACGCGCACCATCGAGCACGATGCGCACAGCTTTCATGAAGAGGGCCTTACTGAAAAGCCTACCCGCATCGAACTCGTGAACGTGCAAGGCGTTCGGTTGCTTGCGTGGACCTGGATCGCTCCGTCGGGGCCACCGGCCCACTACGCGCGGCGCGTGACGCTGCTGTTTGACCTCAAGCACACGTGGCCCTACGGCGAAGACTCGTGGGACGAACGCGGCGACGTGCAGGAGATGATCCGTTTCGAAGACGTCGTGCCTCACCGCTGGAGCGAATCCGCTTTCGACCAGCGCAACCCTGACTACGGCTTTTACTGACGCAGTGCAGTGAAAAAGGTTCATGGGACGATCTATCGACTCGAAACATACCGTCGATGCGCTGAGCCGCGCAGTCACATGCTGATTTTGTGACCACGCTACGCGTTCGCCAGCGTTTGTTCCTTCGAGAAGACCTTCAGCCGATAGCGCTCTCTTGCTCGCGCAGATTCACCGGCGTCATGCGCGGCATGAGCAGATGAATGATGCCGAGCGCGACCAGATAAGCCGATGCACCGACAGCGAAGAGCACCCAATACTGACCGGTGCGCTGCAACGTCTCGCCGATCACTCCCGAGAAGAGGAACGAGCCGATCATCCCGGCCACGCCGCCGATACCGACCACCGTGCCAACCATCCGGCGCGGAAACACGTCGCCGACGGTGGTGACGAGATTCGCCGACCACCCCTGGTGAGCCGCTGCCGCAAGGCCAACAGCGAAGACTGCGTACCAGAGGCTCTGAAAATGCGAAAGTGTGGCAATCGGTAGTACGCATAACGCGCAGACACCCATCGCGATCTTGCGTGCGACATTGGGTTGATTGGAACGCTGCATGAGCCGGGACGACAGCCATCCCCCAGCCACGCTGCCGACGGACGCCATCGTGTAAATGACGATCAACGGCAGACCCAGATTGCCGATGTCGATGTGCCTCGACTCATTGAGCCATTTGGGCAGCCAGAACAAATAGAACCACCACACCGGATCGGTCAGCAGTTTGCCAAAAATGAACGCCCACGTTTCGCGGTACTTCAGCACCGAAAGCCACCTGACGGATTGCTCGACGCTTTCGTCCCGGTCCGAATTGATGTAATCCAGTTCGCGCTTCGATACCGACGCATGCTCCGCGGGAGGGCGGTACACCAGCAGCCACACCGCCAGCCACACGAAACCGGCCGCCCCTCCCACAACGAACGTCGCACGCCAGCCCCACATGACAGCGGCGATCGGCACGAATGCCGGCGCAACGATCCCGCCGAAGGTTGCGCCCATGTTCCACAGGCCCGTGGCCAACGCACGCTCCTTCTTCGGAAACCATGTGGCCGTGGTGCGGATGGCGACAGGGAAATTGGCCGCCTCGCCGAACCCGAGCAAACCGCGCACGGCCGCGAAGCCGGGGACGGTCGCCGCCAACGCGTGCAGCATCGCGGCCAGGCTCCACATCGCCATGGCACTGCCGTAGACCACCTTGGTGCTGATCCGATCCGCGATTCGGCCAAATATCGCGAGACCCACTGCATAGGCGACCGTGAACACCATCACGGTCTGCGCGTACTGGACCTGATTCCAGCCAATGTCTTTTTGCAGCAGCGGCGCGAGTAGTCCAAGCATTTGACGATCCATGTAGTTGATCGTCGTTGCAAAAAAGATGAGCGCGCAGATGGTCCATCTATATCGTCCGACGGCCGTTTGATCGGCGACGGAACGGATATCTATCATTTTCATTGTGTCTCCGCAAAGTTTGTAATCAGTGGTGCCGCTAACATTTCAAGTCGACGAATAACGGAACTCGGCGCGCACGTGCGCTCCAACGCCGCGCTGTTTCTGAATATCACCCGAGCGCCGTATTGCAACGGCCACCCGTCATCGAATGGAATGCGCCGCCGAGCGAAATACTTCGCCGGTCGGCGCATGCGATCAATCACTGCTCATCAGGTACGGTCGCTCTCCGACGGGCCGGCCGAAACACATTTCAAACCAGTCCACCCAGCGCTACACTGCAAGCGCGGCCCGACCATCCCGAGGCGTCATCCGCGCAAAGAAAACAACCCCGGCGGCCACCACCGACATCACCGCCAACCCTGTCAGCCCGCCTTCAATCGACCCCGTCTTCTGCTCGAGGAAGCCAAACGCCGCCGGCGCAACGAAGCCGCCGAGATTGCCGATCGAATTGATCAGCGCCAGCACCGCCGCGGAAATCCGCGCGTCCAGGTAACCCTGCGGAATCGGCCAGAACAATGCCGACGCGGCCTTGAAACCGATCGCCGCAAAGCAGATCGCGACGAATGAGAACATCGGGCTGCCCTGGCCGGCCGCATACATGCCGAGTGCGGCGATCAGCAGCACGCAGGCAACCCACGCCTGCTGGAACTTGAAGCGCGCCGCGAGCATCGCGAAGAAGTACATCGCCACGATCGAGATCAGCCATGGGATCGAATTGAAGAGCCCGACCTGGAAATCGTTGAAATGGCCCATCTTGCGAATGATGCTGGGCAGCCAGAAGGTCGCGCCGTAGATCGTCAGCGAAACCGAGAAGTAGATCACGCAGAAGATCAGGATCTGCGGGTCGCGCAGCAGAGTCCAGGCCGAAGGTTTGATCGCATGCACCGCGTCGCGCTGGCGCTGCTCTTCCTCCACCTCGGCCACTATCGCGTCCTGTTCTGCGCGGCTCAGCCATCTGGCGTCGCGCGGCATCGAGTCGAGCCAGAACCAGATGAAGCCGGCCAGCACCACCGAGGCCATTCCTTCGATCACGAACATCCACTGCCAGCCGTGCAGGCCCCAGCCGCTGATCAGCATCAGCGCGCCGGAGATCGGCCCGGAGAGGATCGAGGCGAGCGCCGAGCCGCTGAGAAAGATCGCCATCGCCTTGCCGCGCTCGTCGCGCGGCAGCCATTGGGTGAAATAGAAGATCACGCCCGGAAAGAAGCCGGCCTCGGCCGCGCCGAGCAGCAGCCGCATCGCGTAGAACGACGTTTCGCCGCGAACGAACGCCATGCCGACCGCGGCCAGACCCCACGTGAACATGATGCGTGTGAGCCACGCCTTTGCGCCGAAGCGCTGCAGCAGGATGTTCGACGGCACTTCGAAGACCGCGTAGCTGACGAAGAACAATCCCGCGCCGAGTCCATAGGCCGCCGCGCCGATGCCCAGATCAGCGCTGAGATGCTGGCGGACGAAGCCGATGTTCACACGGTCGATGTAGTTGACGATGAACATCACGACGAAGAGCGGCAGCACATGCCACTTGATCTTGCGCACGGCGCTCGCCAGCGCGTCGGCTCGGTCCGGGCCGGCGGCGTGGATGGAACGGCTCATGGGGGGTGTCTCCTTGGGTGGCAATGCGCATCGCGCGCCGGACGTGGGCTCGGATGAGAGGCGCGCGTCAGAAGCGTGGGTTCTTGCCGCTGAAAGCCGGGTCGTATTTCTGCATCTGCTTCAGGTCGTCGCGATTGCGCACGCCGCACGACAGGTACTGCGCATGCAGTTCGGCCAGGCGGTCGCGGTCGAGCTCGACACCGAGGCCAGGCGCGGTGGGCACGCGTACCGCGCCGTTGTCGAAGCTCACACGGCCGCCCTTGATGACTTCTTCTTCCTGCCACGGGTAATGGGTGTCGCACGCGTAGGTCAGGTTGGGGATGCTCGCCGCGACGTGCGTCATCGCCATCAGGCTGATGCCAAGGTGCGAGTTGGAGTGCATCGACATGCCCAGGTCCCACAGCTTGCACATGCGCGCGAGTGTCTGGGTCGCGCGCAGGCCGCCCCAGTAGTGATGGTCCGACAGCAACACCTTGACCGATCCCATCTCGGCGCCGCGGCGGAAATCTTCCATGGTGGTGATCACCATGTTGGTCGCGAGCGGCAGGCGGGTGTGCTTCGCCAGCTCCGCCATGCCGGCGAGCCCCGGACATGGGTCTTCGTAGTATTCGAGCAGCTCGTCGAGTTCGGGTGCGGCCGCGACGCTCGTTTCGAGCGTCCAGTTGGCATTCGGATCGAGGCGCAGCGGCACGCCGGGGAAAGCCTGATGCAGCGCGCGCATGCAGGCGATCTCATGCGCCGGCTCGAACACGCCGCCCTTGAGCTTGATGCTCTGGAAGCCGTACAACTCGATCATGCGACGCGCCTGCGCAACGATCTGCTCCGGGCTCAGGCCTTCGCCCCAGGCATCGGGCGCATAGGGCTTGCCGATGTGCTCGGCGTACTTGAAGAAGAGATAGGCGCTGTAGGGCACGGCGTCGCGAACCTTGCCGCCGAGCAGATCGACGATCGGCGCGCCGACGATTTGCCCCTGCAAGTCGAGCATCGCGACTTCTAGCGTGCTGATCACTTTCGGCGCGTTCTTGGCCGAGTGCGAGCCG
This sequence comes from Paraburkholderia sp. RL18-085-BIA-A, assembly GCF_046027075.1. Lineage (NCBI taxonomy): Bacteria > Pseudomonadati > Pseudomonadota > Betaproteobacteria > Burkholderiales > Burkholderiaceae > Paraburkholderia > Paraburkholderia sp. RL18-085-BIA-A. The sequence continues at coordinate 8,613 of NZ_JARESU010000091.1, forward strand.
GGCGCGAGTTCGAATTCGACCGCGCCGGGGCTCGCCTTGATCGCCGCGCGCACACGTTCTTCCATCCGGTTGAGGTCGAAGGGCGACAAGCCGATCACCAGCGCCTTGGCCTGCTCGAGCACGCGCAGCATCGGTTCGTCACCGTATGTCTCGGAGATGCCTACGCGGCCGTCGCTCGTCTCCAGTTCGACGATCGCGCGCAACGCCCACGGTTCGTGGATGCCGGCAGCATTCAACAATGGGCCGTCGCGGAAGGCGATCGGCGTATTTCGCACCTGGATGATAGTGATGTCGCGGGTCATGTTGGCAATCCGGGAATAGGAGAGTTTCAAGTGGATGGGTGCATAGTAAAGCACTAATGTATTAGTGCGTCAGTGGGGTAAATACTCAGGCTCCGCCAGCTTCCGCAAGCACCGGGCGCGGGCCGGCGTCGGCTATAGTATTAGTATCTCAGCGGGCCGGAACAGCAGATTCCGCCTGCGCTTACGCTTCGTTCCTGCCATGAAAACCAACGCTTTCCCGTCGACACTGACCCGGCTCGACCGGTCCCGCCATGCCGCGCCGCAGGTATTCGAACGCCTGCGCGAAATGATCCTGTCCCTCGAACTGGCGCCCGGCACGGTGCTCTCTCGCGCCGATCTGGCGACGCAGTACGGTCTGAGCCAGACGCCGGTGCGCGACGCGTTGATGAAGCTCGGCGAGGAAGGCCTCGTCGACATCTTTCCGCAGCACGCCACGGTGGTCAGCCAGATCAACGTGACGTCGGCGTTGCAGGCGCACTTCCTGCGCCGTGCCATCGAACTGGAAGTCGTGCGCACGCTCGCGCAGCAGCACGATGCAGCGCTGATCGGTCAATTGCGCGCCACGATCGCCGGGCAAAGGGAACTGCGCGACCTGAAGAACTACGAGCAGTTCTCGGTGCTCGATCAGGCCTTTCATCGGCAGATGTACGAGGCGGCGGGCGTGCCGCAACTCTGGGATCTGGTGCGCCGACGGGGTGGCCACATCGACCGGCTGCGGCGTCTCCACCTGCCGGTGGAGGGCAAGACGATGGCGGTGGTGCGCGATCACACCGAGATCGTCGATGCGATCGAAAAGGGCGACGCCGAGGCCGCGCAGGCGGCACTGCGCAGGCACCTGTCGGGTACGCTGAACCAGGTCGATCAGATCCGCGCGAGTCATCCGAACTTCCTGACGGATGACTGAAGGCGTCCGGCGAGGGTGCGGGCCAGATGTGATGTCGAGTGGGCGGCACGGTGTTGCGCAGCGAACCGGCGCCTATGTGACCCAGCCGTCGCGGGCGCACGACTCCATTACGCCGAGCAGCGCGCGTTTGGCGGCGCTATCCAGGTGAGCATACGCGAGGCCGATGCCGGCCCGATGATCCGCAAGTTCAAGCGGACGCGCGACGACTTTCGGCGGCAACGCGAGGGCCGCTTCGGTCGGAATCACCCCGATGCCGAGCCCGGCCGAGACCAACGCGAGCATGGTCGAAAATTCACCGAGTTCCTGAGCGATCTGCAGATCCGCGCCCTGGCGTTTCAACGCGACGAGCATTTCGTCATGGAAGCCGGGCGCGTAGCGCCGCGCGAGCACGAATGCAGGATAGCCACGTAGATCGGCTGGACGAATCAACGCTTGCGTGGCGAGCGGGTGGTCATCGGGCAGCGCAACCACGAACGACTCTTCGAGCACGAGACGCGTTTCCAGCACGGCGCCGGTCACGGGCAGACGGACCAGGCCGAAGTCCAGCTGGTTGCTGTGCAGGGCGGCGATCTGATCCGGCGTCGGCATGTCTTTCAGTTCGAGCGTGATGAGCGGATAGCGCGCATGCATGCTGCGGATCAGCGTCGGCAACAGCTTCGGCAGGACCGACGACACGAACGCGATCCGCAAGGTGCCAATTTCGCCGCGTGCCGACAAACGGGCGGTCTGCTCCGCACGCATCGCCTGATGAAGCGTGGCGCGCGCCTCGGGCAGAAAGAGCCGCCCGGTTTCGGTCAGCGCCACCTTGTGCCGGTCGCGTTCGAGCAGGCGCACGTCCAGTTCCTCTTCCAGCGCCTTGATCTGCATGCTCAATGCCGGCTGCACGATGCACAGGCGCTGCGCCGCCCTGCCGAAATGCAGTTCCTCGGCTAGCGCGACGAACGCGCGCAGATGCTTGAGTTCCATGATGTCTCTTTGGCCTCGGGCCGGTCTGTCGGCCATTATCAAGATTCATGATAACAAGGTCACGAAAGACTATTGGCGCAATCTCCGCGTCTGGAGTGAACTACGTGCATCGAGAGACAACCGGAAGCGCATCGAATGCGTCTTTAAACATGTACGAAACTTTGAATCTGTTCAGCCTGAAGGGGCGGCGCGCGTTGATCACCGGTTCCGGGCGCGGCATCGGGCTCGCGTTGGCGCGCGGCCTGGCAGGCGCAGGCGCGGCCGTCGTTATCAACGATCGCGATGAGCAGAAGGCGCACGCCGTGGCAGCGGGATTGCGCGATGAGGGTTTCATCGCGGATATCGCGGTATTTGATGTGACGCAGTCCGCGCAGGTGTGGGCAGCGGTAGATGAATTCGAAGAGCGCGTCGGCGCAATCGACATCCTCGTCAACAATGCCGGCATCCAGCGCAGAGCGCCGCTCGAAAACTTCAGCGCCGCCGACTGGAACGACCTGCTGCGCGTCAACCTGGATGGCGCTTTTCATGTGTCGCAAGCGGTCGCTCGCCACATGTTGCCGCGCGGACGCGGCAAGATCATCAACATCTGTTCGGTGCAAGGCGAGTTGGCGCGGCCGGGCATCGCGCCATACGCGGCAACCAAGGGCGCGATTCGCATGCTGACCAAAGGCATGTGCGCGGAGTGGGCCAGTCGCGGCATTCAGGCCAACGCGCTCGCTCCTGGCTACTTCGCGACCGATCTCAATCGCGCGCTCGTCGACGACCCCGCGTTCTCCGACTGGCTCTGCAAGCGCACGCCGGCCGGACGCTGGGGCCGCGTGGAAGAGTTGTGCGGAGCCGCAGTGTTTCTGGCGTCGTCGGCGTCGGACTTCGTGAACGGGCAGACACTTTTCGTCGACGGCGGACTGACGAGCGTGGTCTAAGACTGTCCGGCGCGCCGCTACACAACCGCATAACAGGGCATCGGAAAGGAGACAGCGAAATGCATTCACTCGCTGGCAATCAAAACGGAGAGCAGAGAGTACGCAGAAACGTCGTGGTGTTTCGCGCGATTCCGGACGACCTTCTGGAGCGAATCAGCGCGAAGCATCACGTGGTCGTCGCCGATCCGCGACGCGCGCAAGAGTTGCCGCGCTTTCGCGACGCGCTGCACGACGCGGACGGCCTGATCGGTTCGAGCTTCAAACTGGGCGCAGCAGAGCTCGATGGTGCGCGGCGTCTACGAGTGATTTCGAGCATTTCGGTTGGTGTCGACAACTACGATCTCGCCCGTCTGAAGCAGCGTGGCATCACGTTGTGCCACACGCCCGGCGTACTGACCGAGACCACGGCGGACACTGTGTTCGCGATGATCATCGCCGCGTCGCGGCGTCTGGTCGAACTGTCGAACCATGTGCGCAACGGCCACTGGACGCGCAACATCGGCGAGGATCTGTTCGGCTGGGACGTGCACGGCAAGACGCTCGGCGTGATGAGCGCGGCTTTGCTCAACGAGATTGCGCGGGTCGGCTAGGCCGCCGCGGGTTGTGTTTCGCAGGAAAGTGTAGGTAGCACGATCCGACACCTCGCGGGAAGACGAGGGCGGATCGATGAGCAGCGGACCGTCCGGATCATCGCTGATCAGGAGCGGCATCCAGATTGGAGGAGACATCATGAAACACCAGCAAACCATTGCCGCCGCTTCGAGCAGCGCCTGCAACGACGCCGCCGCAGCCAGGCAGGAAGTGAACACCGCCGATCTGTATCGCGCGGCGTGGGCGGCTTCGATTGGCAGCGCGCTCGAATACTACGACTTCGCGCTGTACAACCTGGCGTCGGCGCTGATCTTCGCGCCGCTGTTCTTTCCGTCGAGCGATCCGGGCATCGGCCTGATTGCGAGCTTCGGCGCGTACTTCCTCGGCTTCGCGATCCGGCCTGTAGGGGGCATCGTTTTCGGGGCGCTCGGCGACCGCTATGGACGCAAGTTCGTCCTGATGGCGACGATCCTGCTGATGGGCATCGCCAGCACGCTCATCGGCCTTTTACCCACGTATGCGACCGCCGGCGTCTGGGCGCCGATCCTGCTCGTGGGCTGCCGGTTGCTGCAGGGGCTGGGCGCGGGCGCGGAACAGGCCGGCGCCGCAGTGCTGATGGCCGAGTATGCGCCGGCGAAGCGCCGTGGATATTTCGCCGCACTGCCATTCATGGGTGTGCTGCTCGGCACGGTGATGGCGGCCGCGATCTACTTCGCGCTGGTGCGCGTCGAAGACATTTCGCAAAGCTGGCTCTGGCGCGTGCCGTTTCTGTTGAGCGTCGCCATTGTCGCGGTGGCGATATGGATCCGGTTGAAACTCAAGGAGTCGCCGTCGTTCGCCAAGCTCGAAGCTCGCCAGCAAGTGAACGACAGTCCACTGAAACACCTGATCAAACATTCAAAGCCGACGCTGCTCAAGGTCATCGGCATGCGGATGGCCGAGAACGGCGGCTCGTCGATCTATCAGTCGCTCGCGATCAGTTACATGGCGACGGCGACGGGCCTCAAAGGACAGATCGGCCCTGTCGCGCTGCTGCTGGCCGGGGCGTCGGGGGCGATCGTCATCCCGCTGACCGGCATGCTGAGCGACCGGTTCGGACGCATTCCCGTCTATCGCGCGTTCGCCGCCTATCAACTGCTGCTGGCTTATCCGACGTGGTGGGTGCTGAGCCAGGGCAATGCGGCGGCGAGCATCACGATGTTGTGCGTCGCGCTTGCCGGCGTCTGGGGCATGTTCGCCACGCAAGGCGCACTGCTTCCCGAATTGTTCGGTGCGCAGCATCGCTATGCCGGCGTGGCGGTGGGGCGCGAAGTATCGGCGGTCATCGCGGGCGGGGTCGCGCCGCTCATCGGCGCTTCGATCATCGCGTGGGCCACCGTGCACTGGGGCGGCAGCGAAGGCCGGATACTCGCATGGATTCCGCTCGCCACTTACGTCGCGATCTTGAGCCTGATCGGCGTGGTGACGACCTACTACACGCCGGAAACGCGCGGCCGCGATCTCGATGATTTGCGCGACGCGGCCGAGGTCGCCGCTGCGTTGCATGAAGAGCAGGCGCTTCGACCTTCGTAGTCTTTGTGGTCACCGCTCTGTTGAACTTTGCGGTTGGATAGCCGACGCCGCTCGACCAGATTCAGCCCCCTGGGGTCGAGCGAGCGCTCGGGATCGCATGATGATCCGCTGAGGTATGGCCTACGTCCCCACGATAAGAACGAATTGAGCATTCTTCATGCACGCGCTTGCGTCAATTCGCGCAGCGCGACATGCTGCAATAGCATGATGGTTTTTCCGTCGACGATTTCACCACGCTCCACTGCCGCTACCGCGTCGTCCAAGGTCAATTCCATGACTTCGACATCCTCGCCTTCCGCTTCGATTCCTCCGCCATGGCCGACGCGCGTCGTCGCGTCATATTCGGCGATGAAGAAGTGGAGCTTTTCCGTCACCGATCCGGGGCTCATGTAGGCCTCGAATATTTTCTGCACGTCGCGCACGCGATACCCCGTTTCTTCCTCGACCTCGGTGCGAATGCGCTGCTCCGGCGACGCGTTGTCGAGCAGCCCCGCCGCGGCTTCCACCATCATCCCGTCATGGCCGTTGACGAACGCGGGCAACCTGAACTGCCGGGTCAATATCACCGTCTTCCTGGCGCGATCGAACAACAGGATCGTCGCACCGTTGCCACGATCATAAGTTTCCCGGCTCTGTCGTTGCCAGGTGCCGTCGCGTCGCTGGAAGTCGAAGGTCGTCTTCTTCAACACGTACCAGTCGTCGGACAGCACGGTCGTATCGATGATGCGGACACGGTCTTGCGTTGCAGTCATGAATTCCTCCAGTTCGCGAAAAGGACGGTTTCATGATATCGTGCATATTCGTGCAATATCAAGAACAAACGTGCAATGTTATGTTGACGTCACAACGCAAGAAGGCGATTCTCGACTTGCTGTCGCGGGACGGACAGGTGCTGGCGGGGCCGCTCGCAGTCACCTTCGGTGTCTCGGAGGACACCATACGGCGCGACCTGCGCGAACTCGCCGCCGAAGGATTGCTGCAGCGGGTTCACGGCGGAGCGTTGCCGGCTTCGTCGGCGGTCGCTCCGTTTGAGCAGAGACGTGCGCTCGAGTCGTCGGGCAAGCGCGCGATAGGGATTGCTGCCGCGGCCATGATCGAGCGGGGCAGCATCGTCGTCATCGACGGCGGGACGACCTCGGCCGAGCTCGTGAGACAGATCCCTCGCTCGTTGTCGGCGACCGTCGTCACGCATAGTCCGACGGTCGCCGTTGCGCTGGTGGACCATCCGTCAATCGACGTGATCATGATCGGCGGCAAGCTGTACAAGCATTCGATCGTCAACGTCGGCGCTGCGGCCATCGAGGCGATGTCGCATATCCACGCCGACATTTACTTCATGGGTGTGACCGGCGTTCATCCAACGGCGGGGCTCAGTACGGGCGATCTCGAAGAGGCTTATGTGAAGCGGGCGTTTGCCGCGCGATCCGCCGAGACAGTCGTCCTCGCGTCGATGGAAAAGCTCAATGCGGCGTCGGCGTACTCGATTGGTGACGTGACGCTTGCGCAGACGATAGTCGTCGAGAAGTTGGCCGATGCGGCGTTCACCAGCGCGCTGGAAGCCGCGGGTGTGGGGATTGTTCGCGCGTGACGCTTAGGCGCTAGCCGGCCTCGTCAGCACCGACGCCGCAATTGCTTCGTTCAGCAGACGATCGATGACTTCGTCGACGGACGCGCACGTGTCCACGAGCGCCGACGATTCGCCTGCAAACAGCGCCATCTTCTCCAGATCGCCCGTGGTCGTGCGCAATGGCGAGTTGGTATCGAACTTGTAAATGGGGTAGTCGGGTTCTTGCGCGATCACTTCGCGCGGCAAGAGGTAAGGGTCGTTGCCGAACAGGCGGCTGCCCGCTTCCCGAGTCACGCTGTTGGCGAGCACACGCACGGGTGAACCTGGTGGCCAGTTGATTGCGTAGATGTCTGTGTGAACGGTATCGCCGGCCTGCGCGTCCACAATGCGTTGCTTGTGGTAGTCGTGCGCAAACGACTCATGCGTCGCAAGGAACAGGGTGCCGCAGTGAATGTCCGACGCGCCGAGTGCAAGAGCGGCGATGAGCCCGCCACCTGTCGCGAATCCGCCAGAGGCGACCACCGGGACGCGCAGATGCTTTGCAAGCTGAGGCAGCAGCGTCAGGATACCGGTGCGTCCACGCACATGACCACCCGCTTCGATACCCTGGGCAATGATCACATCGGCACCGGCCTTTTCGGCGGCAAGTGCGTCCTGAAGGGAGCCCACCTGATAGAGCACGATTGCCCCCGCGTCTTTCGCGCGCGCGATGACTTGCGGGAACACGTCCCAGAAGAAGCACATCGCCGGCACGCGCGCCGACAGGCATGTGTCGAGTTGCGCGGCGAGAAGCTTGGGCTCGGTCCCTCTGGGAATGACATTGACGCCGAAGGGACGATCCGTCGCTGCACGCACTGCAGCGATTTCGCGCTCGATGACAGCGGACGGCTCCCGAACCATGCCGAGCAAGCCGAAGCCGCCCGCATTCGAAACGGCCGATACAAGTTCGGCGGGCGCAACGCCACCCATCCCCGCCGATATGATCGGATGCCGGCAACCCAGCAGACGGGTTAGAGCGGTCTCAAACGGTGCCTTGCTTTCGGTCATGAGCGTCCCTTTAACTCTTTACCTGTCGTACCTGGTGCAAGTGCCGGGAGCGGGGGCAAACAACACTCGATGGATATTTCGGGCTGCCAGGCCTTGCAGGGTCAAAGCTTCTCTACAGGGTAGAGTAGGGCAGTAGGAAGCACACTGCTGGCTTCGTGACCGCGGTTGCAGTGCTTGTCTCACGATGCTCTCTCGAGCGAGCCGGACGGCAACCCGGCCGCCGGACCAGACACACCGATTAAGCTTCACATTTCTGCAATGCGCCGACATCCTGCCTACTGGCACGGTGGAGTCGCAAGATTGCGACAGGCAACGGCAACCCGCCAGTTCAGGCCATACCACATGTCATTCCACTGCCAAAGTGGCACAACATGCAAGCCGACGCGCGAGACGTTGCGTCAAAGCCTCATTTTCTGATCCGCACGCAGTCATTCTGGCAAGATTGGAGTATCGTCACTCCGACGCATCCAGATTTCGACCGGTGTTTTACGGTTGCTTGTGTTTGCATTATCGCCTGACCCAACGCATTATCCGCAATATCGTTCTATTCAATTCACCCGGAAAGATTTTGGTGGTGTAGTGCAGCGTTCGTATTTGGGACGCTAGACAATTGTGACAACAGGAGAAAATGCATGAAGGCAATTCACGCAATCAAACTGGCAGGTACTGCACTTCTTATCTGCGGTTCGATCCACGCCTACGCGCAGGCGAGCGACGCTGCCCCTGCCACTGCCACCCCGGCAAGCACAACGGCCGCGCGGCAGCATTACAAGTCGCTGAAAGCAGCGAACCGCGCGCTACAACGTCAGGTTCGCTCGGCGTTGGTAAAGGATAGAGGCGTCGCCATGTCCAATGTCACCGTCCGGGCTCGCGACGGCGCCGTCACGTTGCAAGGCAGTGTGCCGCTTCAGGCCCAAAGCGACCGGGCAACTGAGGTGGCGAAGGGCGTACCGGGCGTCGTCTCCGTCAGGAACGCGCTGTCCATCCGTCCTGTTGGGACCTGAGGCCATCCAGGCCGAATGCCGCGCTTTGCAGCAGTCGACGTTCTATTTCTGTCCTCCAGTGACGGCATCAGACCTGCCAACATCAGGCGCCGTTGCGCCGGCGCGTTTCGAGCGGGGCTTTGGGCCGCGCTCGTCTCTGGTTGCCGTCAAACGCCTTTGATTCACGTCCGCAATCACGTTGCTGGATATGAAGTAGCGGGGCGCTCAGTCGCGTAGGCTGTCCTTCACAGCTACAAGGCATTTGTTCGGGCGCGCGCGTCTTCGCGCTTGGCCTTCGTCCCTCGATACACGGGCAATCGCCAGCCGTAATAGAGCGCGAGAAGGCGAACGCCGACGCAAACCGCCGTCGCAACCCAAGGCGTCCACGCGGACATCGCGCCCACCTCCGCAGAGACAACGAAGACGAGCGCGCCAAGCAACGCTGCGGACGCATAGATTTCCCGCTCGAGTATCGCCGGCACGCGGGACAGCAGCATGTCTCGAATGACACCGCCACCCACTGCGCTGACCGTTCCCAGCAGGATGGCGAGTTCGGCATTGTGCCCGTACGTCAACGACTTCTGCGCGCCCGACACTGCGAATAGACCAAGCCCGACGGCATCGAAAAACAGCACGGGAAACCGCAGTCGCCTGACTTTCGCGTAGGCTGCGATGGTGACCGCCGACGCGAGCATCGATGTCGCCAGATACCGCCAGTCGGAGAGCGCGGCAGGGGGCGTCGCGCCGATGCAAACGTCGCGCACTATGCCGCCACCACAAGCGACCACGAAAGCGACCGACAGGATACCGAACAGGTCGAGTCTTCGCTGTCTTGCGGCCACCGCGCCACTGATCGCGAATACGAATGTGCCGACAAGGTCGAGCACCTGATAGACAATATGCGAGCTCACTTTCCCTCGCCTTGCTCGTCGAGCCACACCGAAGCCGCGCAGATCATCGCTTCGAGTCCGGTTCTCAGTGTAGGGTTGAGCGTCGGCGCGTACATCGGCGAATGATTGCTCGGAATCTGGTTGATCTTCTTTTCCGCTTTGGCTTGCGCATAGACCTGCACGTCGGTCCCGCCGACGATCCAGAAAACATACGGCACGCACCATGTCTGGCCGAAAACGCTGAAGTCTTCACTGGCGGCGGCCGGTTCGGTCTCGAAAGCGCGTTCACCGAACCAATGTTTAAAGGCCTCGCCGATACGGCCCGATGCAGGTTCGTCGTTGATGGTCAGCGGATAGCTGCTCAACGTCGTGAACTCCGGATCACGCGGCGCACCGGATGCCGTACATTCAGCGCAGCAGATTCTGCGAATGGCACCCAGCATGTATTCGCGCACATCTTCATCGTGGGTGCGCACGTTTAGTTTGAGCGTGGCGTCGTCGGTGATGATGTTTTCTTTTGTACCCGCCTGCAACGCGCCGATCGTTAGCGCCGCGCTGTCCAGCGGCGCGATTTCACGCGACACGATGGTCTGCAGTCGCATGGTTGTCGACGCGGCCATGATAACCGGATCGATCGACGTTTGTGGTTGCGATCCATGCGACCCGCGTCCGAATAGCTTGACCTTGAGGCTGTCGCCCGCCGACAGGATCGTGCCGCTACGGTAGCCCACTGTGCCCGCAGCCCCCACCATCACGTGTTGTCCGAGGACGATGTCCGGCTTCGGAAAACGCTCCGCCATGCCGTCGTCCATCATGCTGCGCGCGCCCAGTCCGACTTCTTCGCCCGGCTGAAAAACGACCAGCACGGTGCCCTTCCACGCGTCGCGATGTTCGGCCAGCAGTTGTGCCGCACCGATCAACCATGTCACGTGAAGGTCATGGCCGCACGCATGCGCGACGCCGACCTCGATACCGTCCTCGTCTTTCGTGTTCACCCGGCTGGCGTAGGGAAGGTCCGTCGCCTCGGTGACGGGCATCGCGTCCATGTCGGCACGAAGCATGACGGTGGCACCTTCGCCGTTGCGTAGCACGCCGACCACGCCGGTCTCGCCGACGTTCCGACTGACCTCGTAGCCCAACTGCTTCTCGATACGGTCAGCCGCGATCGCAGCCGTGCGGAACTCGGCCATCGAAAGCTCCGGATGCTCGTGAAGGTCCAGATAGATTGCTTCGAACTCCGGCAACAGCGCTTCGATATCAGCGCCGGTGGAGTCGACTAGTGACGACATGTTCAGCTCCCATCTTCAATGGATACACACCAGAGGAAGGTTAATTCTCTTTATGGTGGCCAGGCCCGCTGCCAGCAGGCTGGAGATCAGTGTGGCGAGATTGCGGTTCGGTGTTTTACCGATCGCGGGCGCTCAATACTGCGAGAGCCTCCGCCTCAAGACCTCCGCGAAGGGTATGAACCTCCTGAATCCATTGATGCTGGAGCCAATTTGGCTTAGTCGACGCGCAATGAACTGGTCAGATCAAGCCTGAAGGTGAAGTGATCAGAGCGCAGGAAAACTGGCAATTGCGCTCTGGGTCGAAGCAAGTATAGAATAATTGTTGAAATATTCAACTATTTGGGTGAACGCCAAGACGTGATCCGGTTGCGCGCCACCGCGCATCCGATCGGATTCTGCAATCAGCGGGCATTCGGACTGGCGTTCAAGGATTTTCGACATCAACCCGTTTTACATCGGCCCAGCCGGATGCGGTGGCTCGTCGAAACCGCCCCAGACGGACTGATCGAAATTTACCATCGACCCCGTCATCAAGCCGGATTCGTCGCTCGCGAGAAACGCCACAGCACGGGCGGCTTCCGCTGGATCGATCAAACGGCCGAACGGCTGCGCGGCGCCAGCCTGTGCGAGCCAGTCGTCGGACGCGCCGTGATACGCGCGCTGAATCCGGTCTTCGCCGGCGGACGACATCCAGCCCAGATTCAACCCATTCACGCGAATACGGTTGCGCAACAGCGCGTAGGCGGTGTTTTGTGTCAGCGTTGCGAGCGCGCCTTTAGATGCGCAGTACGCCGAGATGAACGGCTGCCCCGCAAGCGCAGACATCGAGCACACGTTGACGATGGTGCCTTCGGTTCCCTCGCGGCGCATGACCTCGATCGCATTTTGCATGAGAAAGAACGGCGCCCGCACGTTCGTCGCGAAGATGCGATCGAAAAGCTCAGGGCTCGTGTCGAGAATCGTCCCGCGATCGGTTGTCGCTGCCGCATTGACGAGCGTGTCGATACGCCCGAATCGCTGATCCGCCGCGGCGACCACGGCGCGACAGTCGTCGACTCGCGCCAGGTCCGCCTGCACGAAGTACACGTCGGCGCAGCCCCTTTCATTCAATTCGGCTGCCTTTGCGACGCCTTTGTCTTTTGAGCGCCCGCAAATGATCACGCCGTGTGCGCCGCGCTCGATGAACAACGCGGCGATTGCGGCGCCGAGCCCCTGCGTGCCGCCGGTAATGACGGCGACCTTCCCATCGAACTGTCCCATTGACGATTTCTCCCCTGGCATTGGATCAACGCAGATCGTTGACTTTCAGGTGGCGCGCCGTTCGACGCGCCCATGCGTTGGCGACCACGGCAAAAATGGTCAGTACGTCAGCACGGGATCGTCGTCGATCGAACGCGACACAGCGCCCAAACGCAGCCAACGGCCGCAGGCCAACTTGAATCATTCTCCGGTTCATTTCATGTCTCCTGTTATGTCCGTTGCGCGGCAGCGTCCGAGGTGCGGGCGCGTTCCTTTGCTTTGAGCATGCTGCCGTCCTGTTCACGGCCAGAAACGTGTCGTAGTTGCCGAAGTGGCGGGGCGACTGTCAGCGGCGGTGCCGCGCATCGGGCGGCGTGGCTTGATGCGCGGCGGCCGCGATGCGATGATCGTGTGAATCGTCGCTTTCCTTTTCTGTCAGGCTGATGCGAATGCCCAGTTCCACGCGCCGCAAAACGAGCATGGCCGACATCGCGAAGGCCGCCGGTGTCAGCGAAGCGACCGTCGACCGCGTGCTGAACGGCCGGGGCGGCGTCTCGCGCGCGAAAGAAATGAGCGTGCTCGAATGGGCGCGCAAGCTGAAGATCGACCGCGCGCTCGAATCGGTGTCGGTGCGCTGGCTGCGTATCGCGATCCTGTTGCAGCAGCCGGTCGCGCCTTACTATGGATCGTTGAAGCAAGGCTTCGAAGTCGCGCAAAAGACCTTTGAAGCACAGCGCGTGATCTGCGCGGTCACCTACTTCGAGAGCCTCGAACCGACGCGCGTGGTCGACACCATTCGCCGCGTTACGCAGAAGGCCGACGCGCTCGTCATCGTCGCGTACGAGCATCCGGACATCACCGCTGCGCTGCGCCAGGTGAGCCGCACCATTCCTGTCGTGACGCTCGCCAGCGATCTGCCGGGCACCGGGCGGCTCGCTTATGTCGGCATCGACAACCGTTGCGCGGGACGCGTCGCGGGCGAGCTGATCGGGCGGTTTCTCGGCGACGCGGGCGGTAAGGTGCTGGTGCTGACGGGCATGCATGACTTCCTCGGCCATGAAGAACGCGAAAGCGGCTTTCGTTCCGTGCTGCGGCGGCGTTTTCCGAACTGCGACATCGTGGAGACCATAGAGAGCCGCGAGCAGTCGTCGATAACCGAGCAACTCGTTCGCGACGCCTTCCGGCGCTATCCCGACTTGCGCGGGATCTATAACATTTCAGTCGGCAACGAGGGCGTCGGCGCTGCACTCGTTGCACTCGACCGTGTGCGTTCAACCGTTTTCGTCGGCCATGAACTCAGCGAGAGTTCGCGGCGACTTTTGATAGAAGGCACCCTCGACGCCGTTCTCGACCAGAATCCGGCCGGCGAAGCGATGCGTTCCATCGAAATCGTGCTGCGGCACTACCATCGCGACCCGGGTGTCGCGTTGCCTCACCAGATTCCTGTCACCGTACTGCTGCGCGAGAATTTGCCGCTTGGCGACTAGCTTCGTTCGCGAGACATTCATCGCATGTTCACTGCGAGCGCTTCGCCGGCTTGCGTCACTTCGTTCCACAGGTCGCGTATCCAGTCGCGCATCAGCAGCGATTCGGCCCAGCGGTCGGTCGTGTCGTTGCCGTCACGGCCGATGATCGCATACGGTTTCGGTCCCAGCTCGCACGTGAAGGTGAGCGAGTCGTCGGCGCCGGCGCGGCGTCGCCAGGACGCGAAGCCATAGCGCCACCAGTCCAGAAACAGATCGACCCACATCCGGTGCGGTTCGAACGAGATCTCGATCTGCACCTGTTCGCGGCTCGCGACGCGGCCGTGAAAGGCCCACGAATGGTCGAGAATGCGCTGCATCGCCGCGTGGTTCTCGTCCGACACAGGCCATGCGAACTCGCGTCCCACCAGATAGTGCGAGATATCGCCGAGGAGTTGGAGGTCCGGCCGCGCATCCAGCAGGTCGAGCGTGAAATGCAGATCGGTCGTCATGCGGTCGCGGTGCGTCTCGATGTAGACCGGAAAATCCACCTGTTCGGCAAGACGCGTCCAGCCGTCGATCAGCGTCAGGCATTCATCGATGCGCCGCGGGCGCACGTCCGGTTGCAGGTCGATGTGATGCACGCCGAACTCGGTCGCGAGTTCGAGCACCGGTTGCAGCTCATCGACGGTGCGCGGAAAGCACTGCGCTTCGGCGTGCATGCCATGCGGCGCGAGCAGGGTAGTGAGGCGGCGTACCTCGTCGCGGGATGCGTAGCCGGCGCTGACCCCATCGAAGCCGGCTTGCGCGATCATCGCGATGTTTTCTTCGAGCGAGCGCTCATGGCCGTCGGTATGCCTGCGCTCCATCGCCCACAACGACTGATAGATCTCGAGACGTTGGGTCATGACACCTCCGCGGCGAGCAGCGGTTTCAATTTCGCGCTGCGATCGGCGAGCAGCGCCGGTTCGACACACGCTCGCCGCGCGATCAGCGCCTGCGCGACGCGCACGTCGCGTGCGATCTCGCTTGCGTTGCCGACGCCGCTCGCGCCGACCAGCACGCCGTCACGATCCAGCGCGAAGAAAACGCGTGACGTGGTGCCGGTTTCACGCACGACCGTCGATACGGAGAAGGCCGGCATACCCGCGATCTGGATCGTCATGTCGTACTGATCGGACCAGAACCACGGCACTTCCGAATACGTCTCGCCGCGATCGAGCATGTTGCGCGCCACGATGCGTGCGTGATCCTCGGCGTTCTTCCAGCATTCGAGGCGCATGCGACGACGAAACAGCCGATGCGGAAATGAGCACACGTCTCCGGCCGCGAAGACGTGCGGATCATTCGTGCGCAGCGTGTCGTCGACTGCGATCCCGTCGGCGACATCGATACCGGCGGCTTCCGCGAGTTCGGTGCGGGGCTTGACGCCGATGCCCGCAATCACGCAATCGCATGGGATGCTGCCGCCGTCGGAGAGCTTGACGCCCGTCACGCGATCACGGCCGACGATGTGGTCCACCTGCACCGCGAAACGGATATCGACACCCATCTGCCGATGCCGCTCGACCAGATGCGCTGCGACGATCTCGGGCACGGCGCGTATCAACGCGCGCGAGGCCGCCTCGATCACGACCACGTTGCAACCGCGCGCGATCGCCGTCGCGGCAATTTCAAGTCCGATAAAGCCCGCGCCGATGACGGCTATCGTGCGCCCCGGTTGCAGCTCTTCGGCGATGTATCCGGCGTCCGCGACGGTGCGCAGGTAATACACGCCCGCTAGCGTCGCGCCTGGAACGGTGAGCTTGCGCGGCGCGGCGCCGGTCGCGATCAGCAGACGGTGATAGGCGATCGCGTAGCCGCTTTGCAAGACCACTTGACGCGCCGCACGGTCGATCCGCTCCACGGACGCATCCGTGCGCAGATCGATTCGCTGCTCGCGATAGAACGCTTCATCGTAGAGAGTGCATTCGCCGGTGGTCTTCTGTCCGAGCAGCACGGCTTTCGAGAGCGGCGGCCGGTCGTAAGGCGCGACGCCTTCATTGCCGAGCAGCGTGATACCGCCTTTCCAGCCGTTCTCGCGTAGTGCGTGCGCGGCGCGCGCACCGCACTGTCCGGCGCCGACGATCACCATCGCGGGTTGATTCGTCATGACGGGTCCTTTGCCGGAACGCCGAGCAGCACTTCGCCGTTTTCGACGCGTACCGGATACGTTTTCAAATGCACGCACACGGGCGGGCTTTTCGGCTTGCCGGTGGGAATGTCGAAGCGCCCCTGATGCAGCGGACATTCGATCTCGCGATTCACGACGAAGCCATCGGCGAGATGCGCGCGTTCGTGTGTGCACCAGCCGTCTGACGCGAAGAAGCCTTCATCGATCCGGTACACGGCGTAACTCGCACCTGCGTGATCGAAGCGGATCACGTCTTCTTCATCGATATCGCCGGTGGCGCAAGCGACGACCCACTTGAGGTTGTTCGTTTCGACGGTCACAGGAGTCTCCGTTATTTGATGTCGTTCAGGCGTTCGATTGCGCGGGGAATGCGGCTTGCGGCACGTCTTTGACCGGCACCTTCCGTTCGATCACGTGTGAAGGATCGGACCGCTGTTTCCACAGCGCGGGCAGCATCTCCCGATACGCCGCATAGAGGCTCGGATACGCAGGCGGTAATTGATCCTTGATCGCTTCGTGCAGACGCGGCAGCGCGTGGAATGGCACCATCGGCAGCAGATGGTGTTCGAGGTGGTAGTTCATGTTGAGATAGAGAAAGCGAAACACGGGGTTGATATGCACCGTGCGCGTGTTCAGGCGGTGGTCCTTCACATTGACCGCAAGTCCCGCATGCTGGGTGAGGCCGAGCAGTTGATGCAGCCAGCCGCCATAGAAACGCGGAGTCCAGACGAACATAAGCGGCAGGAAGCTGCGCGTGGCGGTTGCGAGCGCAACGGTGCCGAGCACCACCGCGAGGTAGATGCGGCAGGACCAGATCATCTTGGGCTTTTCGGAGGCGGGCAGAAACGCGTCGGTCGCGGCGTCGACGCGGCCGAACGCGTGCCGCACGACCTTGCCGATTTCGATCGAGCAACCCATCAGGCCGAGAAAGTCGATGACGATCGGCCAGACTTTCGTCGGCCGTGCGACCTGGATCTCGGGATCGCGCGCCTGGAAGTAGGTGTGCGTGTGGTGCCGCGCGTGACTCCAGCGCCACCAGTAGGCTTCGCGAATCGTCATGAACGACGACAGGTGATAGAAGAAATCGTTGGCACGACGGCTCCTGAACGGCGTGCCGTGCGCGAGTTCATGCCAGCGCGCGTCGCTTGACGAGTAGATCGTGCCGTAGACAAAGAACGCCGGCACCGCCCACCAGCTTCCCCATGACACGGCCGCCACGACGGCCGAAGCAATCAGCAACGCGATCCACAGTCCGAAGTTGCGCCAGCCTTGGGCGTCGCTGCGCTTCATGAGTTCCTTGAGCGCTGCACGAGAAATCGCGGGCTGGTACCACTGCTGACCGATGCCGTCTTCAAAGGCTGTGTCGGTGACGCGGGGTGTGGCGCCGCCGCCTTCGACGCCGGGAGTCGAGGACATGGGTGTCTCCTGCTATCTGTGACCGTGTTGTATTTGGTGGCTTCCCGTCAGTGTGGCGGTGGCCGGTGCGCTTTTCGTTGGGTCAACGATAGATGACGGGATTCACCGGTTCACGAGGAAAAATGATGGATTTCCATCAAGCCGGCTTGTATGCCGTGCCGGATAAGGCGAGTCGAGTGGAAAATAAATTCCATGTAACTCTTGGGAAGCAATTATTTTTGCCGACGAATTCAGAGCCTGATTCGCTAAAAGCACTCACGGCTGCCGTGGATGGTATGCCGTCGATAACAGCCTGAGGTCGGCCATATACGGTCATTCGACATCGGTGCTCAGATCGCTAACAATGCGGCGCCACACAGCAAGAGCGACCGGCAGCGTGCGGCCAGTTTGGCGCCGCAGGAACTTCAAGGCCCACGGCGCCGTGGCGAGATCAGCGTTTGATCAGCAAGGACATCACCGCGCTCACTGCACAGAGACCTGCGACGATCGGAAAGATAATGCCCGTTTGACCCGTGGCATCGATGATATGCCCGATAACCGGTTCACCAATTCCCGCAAACGCGTAGGACATCGTATTGAGAACACCGGTTGCCGTTCCTGCCGCACTCCGGCCGAAAATATCGGGGCACAGTGCCCAAAACGACGACGCCGGTCCGAACACGAAGAACCCACACAGGAAAAGCAAACCGATGCCAACTATGCTGCCATGCGGGATGAACATCATACATATAGCGGTAATCGTCGCAAGTGCCATATAGCACACGATCGCAACATACCGTTTTCCCCGGAACAGAATGTCGGAAATCCAGCTATTAGACAGCGAGCCGAGAGCCATGCCTACTGGCAGCGCTACCGTGATCCACTTTGGATCGATCGTCGATGACGTCTCCCAGTGCGTACCGAGAAAGTGAACAGGCACCCAAACGACCAACGCGTAGCGTGCGGCGTTCTGAAAGCCGATCGCGAGCCCGGTGACATACAGCTTCCAGTTTCGCAGCACGAGCAAGTAGCGTTGCTTACTTGTCAATGCATTGACGATCGTGAGAGATGCGGCTGTATCGATATCCTTTTCCGGGGCAGGCAGACCTTTATCTTCCGGTCGCTCCGCGACAAACAGCACTAATGCCAGGATACCGAGCAACATCGAGAGAGGTGCGAGACGGAAAATCCATGGCCAGTCGAGATGCAGTGTACCCAGAATAAGGACTGGGAGAACGTAGGCCAGAACCGATGAGAATCCCGAAAAACCTACATAGATGCCATAGACGAAGCCGCGACGCTGATGGCCCCACCAATTCGATAGCAGTCGGCTACCTGGCGCAAAACCCATCGACTGGCAATAGCCGTTGATGCCCCACGCAATCAAGAAAAACAAAAACGCGTGGCCGAAGCTGAACAGCCAGTTGGCCGCCAGGGAGAGAGCCGCCCCAGCGATCATCATCCACTTCCCCCCAAGCTTGTCCGCCAGGTTCCCGTTGATGAATTGCCCCCCCGCATAGCACCACAGCATTGATGCGCTAATCCAGCCGAGTTGGTATTTCGAAAGACCGAAGTCGTGCTGGATACCAGTAACTGCGAATCCGAGTGTTTGACGCCCGGTGTAATAAAAAAGATAACAGAACGTTACACCGATCAGAGCACGCCACCTGTACTGATCGAGAGTCGTTTTCCGTTTCGGGTCGATCTCTTGAATATCATCAGGAGTACTTATATACATAATCATCCCCATACAACGCGAGATCGTTCTCGCGTCGTAAATTTTGTCAGGTAATGTGGTTCAGTACTAAATCGAATGCATCGAAATTGCGCAAGCGTCGTGTGGTCTCAACGCCTGCGAGCTTGCGGTTAATGATCAGAGGGACTTTCTGCTCGGACACACCGCCGTGCGAACGAAGAGGCACCGTAAGACCGGAAAGGTCATGCTGGCCGGCGGCGCTTCCAAGTACAGTTAACCGTTCGCCAACCACTACCAGATCACCGATTCGGTCTGCGGGCAACTCAAATCGCTGGCATGCCTGTTCGCGTGTCAACACCGCCTCAATCCCCGCAATACTCGCGAGAAAGTCCATCACATCGCGCTGCTGATTGCGTTCACCGAGGTACACAGTGGCATACGAGCCCAAGGCACCGTGATGCACGACATAGGGGTCGGTAATCGGCAAAATCACTCGCGTGGCCCGTGCGCCATACCGGTCATCAAGCCGGTCTTGCAGGAATACGATGACCGGCCGTCCGATCGCATCGGTCTTTGCGTTCATGCCGTGATCAGCCGTGATTGCCAGCAACGCACCTTCATCGTGGTAGCGCTGAAAGTAACCATCCATCATGGCGTAGAAATCGTTGGCTTGTGGCGTCCCGGGTGCGTACTTGTGCTGCACATAATCGGTCGTAGAAAGATACATCAGATCAGGGCGTTCCTTTCGCAGCAACGAAAGACCCGCCGCAAACACGAACTCCGACAGTTCCGCGCTGTATACGGAAGGCACAGGCATGCCAACTCTCTCGAGGATGTCATCGATGCCGTGGTCTTCTACGTTAACCTGATCGGCCTTTTCGGCTGAAAAACAAATACCTTGCAACTTGTGCCCAAGTAGGGCGCGCAACTTGTCTTTTGCAGTCACGACTGCGACGCGCTGCCCTGCTCGGGCAATCTCTGCAAGAATCGTCGGTGCGCGCAGGTATTTCGGGTCGTTCATTAGAACTTCCGACTGCGTCTCTTCGTCGAAAAAGAAATTGCCGCAAATGCCATGTACCGACGGAGGCACGCCCGTGACGATCGACAGGTTATTCGGGTTCGTAAATGACGGCACGACACAGTCGGCGGTCAACACCGTGCCAAAGGACGACAGTGTGGAGAGAAACGGCGCCTTGCCGGCTTGTATGGCTTGGTTGATGTACTCCTGCTCGCAACCATCGACGCAAATTACGATGGTCGTGGCGGACGGCAGCCTGTAAGGCCGGGAGTTAACGACAAGTTGATTGCTCACGGTGACATCTCCTTTTTGAAAGCGATGCCAGCATAGGCTGTGCAACTTACTCACACAATCGAAATAAAGTTGCCATATCCGTGTGGAAAAATCACAGTTTCAGTCAACAAATTGACACATATGAGAAACCGACTTCCGCCACTGAACGCATTGCGTGTATTTGAGGTTGCCGCGCGTTCGGAAAGCTATTCTGCCGCAGCTCGCGAACTGAGCTTGACACATGGGGCAGTAAGCCGTCAGATCAACATCCTCGAGGACTGGCTCGGCCAGCCACTTTTTGCACGCGAAGGCCAAAGCATGATGGCCTCACCGCACGCACGGGCATTGGCCCGCGAGATTAGTGCCGCGTTCGATCAGATTGCCGATGCGGCCGAGCGCTATGGTAAGGAGCGACACGTCAAGGTTATCCGCGTCAGTGCTCCGACCACGGTTGCGATGCGCTGGTTGATCCCACGGTTGCAGGATTTTGCCAAAATTTGCAGAGATGTCGATGTTCGAGTATCTACAGTGACGTCGACTGAGTCTTTGCTCCGGAGAGATTTCGATGTGGCGATTTGCCGCCAGGCGCCACCCGGAGGGGAATATCTGACGACTTACCGTCAAGTACCGCCCGGCGCGCAATTCCAAAGCTGGCCGCTGTTCCAGGAGTACAACACAGTCATTGCAAGCCCGCGACTCACGGCCCATACCGGCATCACCGAAGTCGAACAACTTGCCTCCATGACTTGGCTTACAAGCGAAACCCGTCCTGGCGATTGGGAAACTTGGATAGAAGCCGCCGGACAACCGTCACTTCGAGCAAGCCGGATCTTACGGTTTGACCATTTTTTTGTGGTGATGCATGCCGTGGCCGACGATCAGGGTTTCGGTATCGGGCCGTTTCCGACGCTGAATGCCGATCTCGCAGCGGGTCGGGTGCAGACGCCATTTCCTACCTTGCGGTCGAAAGGCGCGACCTATCATGCTCTGGTGCCGTTGGACGCAGACAAGCCGGTCCACGTGAGAGATTTTATCGACTGGCTACGTTCCAGTGGCGCGGAAGATAGTGAACTTTAGAGTTCAGGTTATTCGGGAACGTTCAGACAAGAGACGCGTCGTTAGGATGAATGTCGCTCATCCACCGGTATGGCAGCCGAATTTGGCAACACCGACCGTCCGCTGCTGAGCGACATGACTGTCCCTTGTGGGTCCGACTTGGGACGCTAACGCGCCGCGTCGGCGCAAGCTCGCGTGTTGATGCGAGCGGTGAAAACGTGCCCGTAGATCGCACGCCACTTCGGCAACGGCTGACCTACAATATAAGCATGGTCGCTACCCAATTAGGAGGCTGCCATGACCCAGTCTATGATCTACTTCGTTGTCGGCTTGGCGGTCTTGTTGATCGCCGGATTCATGGTGGCACAACGTTACAGGCGCGATCACCCCACTGAGGGGATGACTCAGTGGCTTGACTCGCACCATATGAGTTGGATGCACCGGCACAAACATTGATGCCGGATCGCAACGTGAAAGGCCCGGCATTCCAGCCGGGCTTCACGTGATAGGTGGGAGTTCACAGTCATCGGCAGTGGTTCTCCCAGCGGTGGTCGTGACGATGACAGACTTCAACGTGCCCAGCGCCCCCAATAAAGCGCTTTGAAATAGGGGCCTGGGCGCGGGTCTTGCCTTCCTTGGCTGCACTCTCGGTGACCTTGTTGACCCTCCCGCCGGGACAGCCATCCATGGTTGCCGCCAAAGGAGCGCACCATGACCTTGACGCTAACATCGCAAGCCTTTCAACAGAACGGCGAGATTCCCGCGCGGCATACCTGCATTCAGGCGCGTCAGGCAGTGACCGGCCATGAAGCTTCACTCGCGGGTTCGCCGATCGCGCCATTGAAACGACCTGTCTGCACTCGGGAGCGGTCGTTGCAGTGGTCCGTGTCCGAACGACGGTTCAGGGTTGCGTAGGTGACCGGCCAGAGTGAGCCAATTCGAACGCCTCTGCGAACGACCGTTCCAGGTACGATGAAAGGCAGTCACCACCGGCGCTCCCGACCCGCAATCCACCGGGTCATGGAGCGTTGGTGGGAGCGCCCATCCGACCAGTATCGAAACGTGTCTGCGGCAATAGTCATCCGAACTGGCCCGTTTAGACCATGATCCACGTCGGAAAGACTAGTGGGTGGAGAACACCGAGATGCCGCCGTCGGGGAAACCTGTCGCGCCGGCCTGGAACGGCACATACACTTGCCCAAGCGTGCTGTCGATGGCGACAGAATGCGCGCCTGTGCCGACCGCAATCTTAAATAGCAACTGCCGTGACGCGCCATCGATCACGCCCATCTGGGGGCTAAATCCCGAGGCTGCAGCGGTACCGCTTGTGACGTAATGCCGGGCCGGCAAGAAATAGCGATTGGACGACGGGTCGTAGCCAACCTGGTCCACTCCGCCAAATGGCAGGCTAGCTCGAATTGCGCCACTCGCACGATCGAGGATGAGCGTGATGAGCGGGTCGCCGGCCGGCGGATCACATCCAACGAGCACGTCGTTGTTCGGGCCCAGCACGATTCCCGTCGGTCCGCATTTTCCCAATGGAAACGACTTGCTGACAGAGGGGTTTCCCATTACCGCGGAAATGGCGGTGATCACATCAAGCTCGCCGTCGGGATTCGCGGAGGTCCCGTCGTTGTTGATCAGGAAGCTCTTCGAGGCAGGATCATATGTACAGGCCTCAAGCCCCGACGATCCATTGAAAGGAAGCTTTGCCACAGCCGTTTGTGTCAGCGTCGAAATGAACGTCACAAACGGCGGGGAGTCACCAGGGCTCGCGTACATTACGAGATGATCGTCAGGATCGTAGCAACCCTCATCGACGCGCGATCCGGAATTACTGATGGCGATGGTGTTTATGGTCTTTTGCGCGGCAGTATCGATAACCTTAACTGAGTCCACGTCGCCGACATAGATCGTGTTCGTACCGGTGATGCCTACGATTCCGTCAGGACCGGACTCGTTTGTGGTTGCGCCAGCACCGATGAATGGCCCAGGAATCTGTGCGATCAACTTGTTCGATTTGGTGTCCACCACATCGATTGCTTTGTTATTGCGGTCGGCAAGAAAGTACTGGCCGGCCTCGGCATAACCGATGTCGAAACTGAATGGCGGGCTCGTAGCATTGGGCACGGCGATGTTCGTCAATAGCTTTGGCGGTGTCGGTCCGCTGATGTTGTCCCCACCTCCGCAACCGGCCAATGCGGCCGCGGCGAGCAACATCAAGCTCATCAGTCGCTTTTCCATCGATTCGTCTCCTTTCCGTTTATCGGGCTGACCGTCGGTCCAAGGATCGGCCTGAGTACTTGAATTTTTTCCACTCTCCGTCGACAAGAATCAACAATCCATTTCTTAAGGAATCTTAAGAAAACGTCGCCTGAAGATAGTAGCCGCAATTTCCATGGATGCAGGTGCGCATTGCATGACTTGCGGCTATGGACCGGTAGTTCCGGTTCACACAATGGCGGCGACATGGAAAATCGGAAAGTAAAAGTTATTTATGGTCTGCATTGGATGGACGCTATAGCTGTAATGAATCTGAAGCTTTCATAGACCTGATGGTGAAACGCCCACTGCAATTTCACGCCACCGAGCGTTCCCGTGCTTTTCGACTTGACAGAGTTAAATGAGCCCGACGAATCACGTAACACGGGCTATTGAGCTGGCAGATCGTTGCGATTGGCTGCTCTGCTGTTTGTCGACGTACGGACCTTCCTAAG
>NZ_JARESU010000092.1:0-32639 GCF_046027075.1 Paraburkholderia sp. RL18-085-BIA-A
ACGTCGGGCGATATCAGCCTCGAAGGTCGATCGCTTCTCGGCACACCGCCTGCAAAGCGCGGTCTCGGCATTGTGTTCCAGAGCTACGCGTTGTTTGCTCACATGACGATTGCGGAGAACGTGGAGTTCGGGCTGCAGATGAGGCGCGTCGACCGGGCAGCACGCACGCGCCGGTGCCTCGCCGCGCTCGACCTGGTTCAACTCGGCCGCCATGCCGCGAAGTACCCGCGCGAACTGTCGGGCGGGCAGCGTCAGCGAGTCGCGCTCGCACGTGCTCTCGTCATCGAGCCGCCGTTGCTGCTGCTCGACGAGCCGCTGTCCAACCTTGACGCGAAACTTCGTCACGACATGCAGGCCGAGTTACGCGCGATCCAGCAGAAGGTCGGCACCGCCACCATCATGGTCACGCATGACCAGGCCGAAGCGTTGGCAATCAGCGATCGCGTCGCGCTACTGGATCAGGGCGCAGTGGTCCGTTTCGATACCCCAACCGGCATCTATGACGATCCCCGCAGTCTCTTCGCCGCGGATTTTATCTGCCGCGCCAATGTGCTGCATGGACAGGTGACGCACGACGGCGAGGAGCGGGTGCTCAAAGTGGGGCCCGCGAGTTTGCCGCTCGCCGCGTCGCTCGCGTGCGGCCAATACGCGTTCTCGCTACGTCCCGAGCGCATCGAACTGGTCGCAAGCGGGGCAGGACACGTGGACGGGCTGGTCAAGGCGTGCGCGTTTCGCGGCAACTGCTGGTCGGTCAACGTAAGTACCGATATCGGCGAGTTGCAGGTCCAGCTTGCGAACGGTGGCGGCCACGTGGCGAAGGTTGGAGACGCGGTCGGGCTCAACTGGCCCGGTACCGCGCTGCGACCGCTCGCACCGCGTACCACGGGGGCCACGCGATGAGCGCCGCCCGCCCCATGATCCGGCCGCTGCAACCGGACGCCGCGCGCCGCAGGCGGCTGAACGGTCCGCTCCTTGTCACGCCCGTGACGCTGCTCTTCGCGTTGCTGCTCATCGTTCCGATGGCGCTCGTCGGCGTACTGAGTCTGCAAGGCTTCGACGCGGCTTCGGGCGGGGTGCTCGACGTCTACTCCTGGCATAACTACGTACAGATCGTCACCGACCCGTACTACCACGCAATATTCCTGCGCACATTCGGACTCGCGATCAGCGTGACGCTTGGAACGATCGTACTGGGCGTACCCGAGGCCTATTTCATCTTTCGCATGTCGGACCGCTGGCGCTCATTCTTTCTGATTCTCACGCTCGGGCCGCTGTTCATCTCGGCCGTCGTGCGCACGCTCGGCTGGTCGATTCTGCTGGACGGACAGGGCGTCGTCGCGCAACTGCTCGTGGGCTTGCATCTGGTCGACGCGCCGCCGCAGATGCTGTTCTCGTTTACGGCAGTGGTGGTCGTGCTGGTGCATGCGCTGGTGCCATTGATGGTGCTGTCCGTCTGGACCTCGTTGCAAGGCATCGATCCGCAGATCGCCAACGCGGCCATCTCGCTCGGCGCCGGTCCGCTCACCGTATGGCGCCGTATCGTCTTGCCGCAGACTGCGCCCGGCATTCTCTCCGGGAGCCTGATCGTCTTCGCGCTGAGTGCGAGTGCGTTCGCGACACCTGCGCTGATCGGCGGGCGGCGCCTCAAGGTGGTCGCAACGGTGGCCTATGACGAGTTCCTGCACAGCATGAACTGGCCGATGGGCGCAGCGATCGCGGTATGCCTGCTCGTGCTGAATCTCGGCACCGTCGCGCTTTACAGCCGGGTTATCGAGCGACGGCTCAAGCGTCGTCTTGGAGAGGCCACGTCATGAATCGAAACGGTCCTGTTGCGCTCGGGTTTCACGCCGCGTTCACTGTATTTCTGATCGCACCACTTGCGATCGTCTGTCTCGTTGCCTTCACGCCGGGCAATCTGCTCAGCGTGCCGACGGTTCATTTTTCGGCGCGCTGGTTCCAGGCGCTGATTGGCAACCCCGATTTCACCCAGGCGTTTTCGAACAGTCTGTGGCTCGCGACGCTCTCCGCCACACTCGCGGCGACGCTGGGCGTGCCGGCTGCGCTTGGTCTGATGCGCTACCGCTTTGCCGGTCGTCACGCGATCAACTCGTTGCTGCTTTCGCCGCTGATGATTCCGCCTGTCGTGCTGGGCGTCGCGTTGCTGCAGATGTTCACGCGTGTTGGCGTGTCCGGGTCGTTCGTCTCGCTCGTGATGGCGCACGTGATGCTGGTGTTCCCGTATTGCCTGCGGCTCATCATGGCATCGCTGGTCGCGACCACGCGCGATGCCGAGCACGCCGCCGTTTCGCTCGGGGCGAACGCATGGACCACCTTCAGGCGAATCACGTTGCCCGCGTTGGTGCCGGGTATTGCCGCCGGCTGGGTCCTGGGTTTCGCGAGCAGCTTTGACGAGTTGACCGCAACGATCCTCATCGCGGCGCCGACCACGATCACGCTGCCGGTGCGCATCTACATGAGCATGACTGAAACCGTCGATCCGATGGTCGCGGCGGTCGCAACGGTGATCATGGCGGTCACGCTCGGCCTGATGTTCGCACTCGACAGGCTCGTCGGGCTCGACAAGGTTCTGATGGGGAAGCATTAATGAAACAGGAATATGACTTTGCGGTCGTCGGCGGGGGGCTGGTCGGGATGGCGATCGCTTACGGGCTCGCCAAACGCGGCCAGAAGACGATCGTGCTCGATGGAGAGGATTCCAGCGTACGTGCTGCACGCGGAAACTTCGGCCTGATCTGGGTATCGGGTAAAGGCAAGAGGCAGGTCGATTACGGCCGTTGGTCGCTCGAATCGGCGCTGCTGTGGCCAGCATTCGCCGCGGAGCTGGAAGAAGCGTCGTCGCTCAGTCTCGGCTACTCGCGCCCGGGTGGCATCAGCATCGCGCTGACCGATGACGCGCTTGCGGGCAGTGTGGATACGCTGCGGCAGTTACACGCCCGCGATGCACGCCTCACATACGACATTCTCGACCGCCAGCAACTGACTGAACGCATCCCGCAGATCGGTCAGAACGTGGTCGGTGCGGTCTACTCGGAAAACGACGGTCACGTGAGCCCGCTCTATACGCTGCGGGCCCTCTTCCTCGCCTTCGAGCGCGCGTGCGGTGAATACGTGCCGGAGGCTCCCGTGATCTCGATTGAACGCGCGAACGGCGGCTTTCGTGTCGACACCGGCAAGCGCACGCTCGAAGCCGGGCGCGTCGTGCTGTGCGCGGGTCTCGGCAACCGGGAACTCGCGCCGATGGTCGGACTGACCGCGCCCGTCGTTCCGCTGCGCGGTCAGATCCTCGTGACGGAACGCGTGCGTCCGTTTCTCAAGTACCCGACGCTTTCCGTGAGACAGACGGCGGAGGGGTCGATATTGCTCGGTGAATCAGCGGAGGACGTAGGCATGAACGACGGCGTGACACCTGAGATCGTCGCGCACATCGCGCGCAAGGCCGTGACGCAGTTCCCGCTGCTGAAAAACGTGCGCGTGGTGCGCGCATGGGGTGCGCTACGCGTGATGACACCGGACAGCATGCCTGTCTACGAAGAATCCGCAACGCATCCCGGTGCGTTCATCGCCACCTGCCACAGCGGCGTGACGCTCGCAGCCGCGCATTGCGAGGTGCTGGTTGCCTGGTTGCTCGGCGGTCAACGTCCTTCTCTTCTGGACTACTTCTATGCAAAACGTTTCGCTGTTTAGTCAGATCGACGGGGCCTCGCCCCGCACGGTACGGATCGTCGTTGATGGTCGCCCGGTGGATGTGCCGGAATACGCCAATGTGGCGGCGGCACTCCTTTATGCCGGAGTAGGCGTTTTCCGGCGTACACCGGTGGGCGCTGCGCCGCGCGCACCGTATTGCATGATGGGCGTGTGCTTCGATTGTCTGGTCGAAATCGACGGCTTGCCGAACCAGCAGGCCTGCATGGTGCGTGTGCACGACGGGATGGAAGTGAAAGCCATGGCTGGCGCGAGGGCCCTCGTATGACGATCGAAACGGTGGACCTTGTGATCATCGGCGCGGGGCCGGCCGGCATGGCGTGCGCGCTTGATGCGTCGCGTGCCGGCCTCGACGTGGTGGTTCTCGACGAGAACCCTCTGCCGGGCGGGCAGATCTATCGCAACGCCGGATGCTCGCCACTGCCTGATGCGGCGCTACTCGGTGACGACTACACCTATGGTGCGGACCTCGTCACGCGCTTCGCTCGAGCCTCCCTGCGCTACTGGCCCGACACGCTCGTGTGGCAGATCACGCGCGCGCTGGAGATCAGCTTTACGCGTCGCAGCGGCGCCGCGGCGAGCGGACAGATTTGCGCGAAAGCCGTGGTGATCGCCAACGGCGCCTACGAACGGCCTTGCCCGGTTCCAGGCTGGACGCTGCCCGGCGTCATGGGGGTGGGCGCCGCGCAAACGCTGTTCAAGTCGTCGGCAATGCTCCCCGATGGGCCAGTCGTGCTGGCGGGGAGCGGGCCGTTAATGTATCTGTTTGCATGGCAGCTCATCCAGGCGGCCAGGGCGCCGGCGGCGATCCTCGATACGACGCCTTCGCGCAACTATTGGCGCGCTCTTGCTGAACTGCCAGGGGCATTGCGTACCCCGGCGTATCTGCTCAAGGGCAAGCGTCTGCTGAGCGCGATCCGGCGTAGCGGCATTCCACACATTCGACATGTGACACGACTCTCGGTGAAGGGCGACGGCCGCGCAGAGGCAGTGCAATACACCGGGAATGGGCGTACGTCGACGCTCGCAGCGAGCATCGTCCTGCTGCATCAAGGTGTCGTGGCGAACGTGCAACTCACTCGCTCGATCGGCTGCGAGCATCGCTGGGACGAGGCCCAACTTTGCTGGCATCCGCGCACCGACGCATGGGGTGAGACCACGGTGCCGAATCTCTTCATTGCCGGCGACGGGGGCGGTATCCATGGCGCAATCGCAGCCGAGACGGCAGGCGCGCTAATAGCGCTGGCCGTATCGAATCGGCTCGGCGCGCTGAGTCGTGATGCACGTGACGAACAGGCTGCCCCGTTGCGGCGACAGCTCGACCGGCACCGCGCCGTGCGCCCGTTTCTCGACACACTTTATCGTCCGGCGGACGCATTTCGCCGCCCCGCCGACGAAACCATCGTCTGTCGTTGCGAGGAAATCAGCGCTGGCGAGATCAGGTCAATGGCACGTCTTGGCTGCACCGGTCCTAACCAAAGCAAGTCGTTCTCCCGCTGCGGCATGGGACCGTGCCAGGGACGGCTATGTGGCCTGACCGTGGCCGAACTGCTCGCCGAGGTGCATGCGAAACCCGTGGCGGAGGTCGGTTACTACCGTATCCGCCCGCCCATCAAACCGGTAAGCCTCGGCGATCTTGCCGTGTCTCATGTCCCTGACCTCAACGCAGCACAACCGACGGAGTTTGTACCCAAATGAATGCGTCCACTATCGTAAGGACCGCTGGGAATGCACGGATGAGCAAGATGGTGCGCGCAGGCACTCTTCTCTTTCTCGCGGGACAGACGTCGTCTGGCGCGGCGCATGCGCAGACCATCGAGGAGCAGGCCGCCGAAGCGCTCGGGCGCATTGATGCTTTGCTTGAGCAAGCGGGCAGCAGCAGGCAAAACCTGGTGTCGGTAACGATCTACCTGAAGGATATGGCGCTGTTTGATCGTATGAACGCCGTCTGGCAAGACTGGGTCGATCCGGAGCACCTGCCGGCCCGCTGTACAGTGCAGGCGGCGCTTGGATTGCCGGAGTTGCTGGTGGAATTTAGTGTGACGGCCGCGGCTTGACGAATTTCCCGCGCCCCCGGCTTGCTTTCAATGGGGAGGTTGAATGCGGCCTCGCGCGTACAGTCGGAGAGCGGACTGAGCCCGTCGTTCCAAAGGAAGGCACCGCACTCTTCGACTTCATGTTGTCGGATTCCATATCTCTGACTAAAGTCAGAGATATGGAATCCGACATTCTCCAGATCCGTCGCTTTAACCGCATAGTCGCCGAAAGCATTGGCGCTATCGATGACCATTTCCTCGGACGAGGACGCCCGATGGGTGAATCACGCCTGCTATGGGAGATCGGTGTCGAAGGTGCGGATATTCGCACTCTCCGCACCCGGCTAAATCTTGATTCAGGCTATGTCAGCCGTACGTTGGCCTCTCTTGAACGGCAAAAACTTGTTGCTGTCCTCGCTCATTCGGACGACCGGCGGGTACGCCGGGTTTGCCTCACTCAGGCAGGCCTCATGGAAAGGGCCGAACTCGAACGGCTCTCTGACGAGGTCGATTTGCGCGCGCTCGAACCGCTCGGCGATGAGCAGCGTCGGAGACTGGTCACAGCCATGTCTGAGGTTGAGCGTTTGCTACAGGCATCCCTTGTGAATTTCACGCTAGAGGATCCAGATACTGATGACGCGCGATGGTGCTTCGAACAGTATTTTGGCGAGCTTGATCAGCGCTTTGAAGGAGGATTCGACCCGTCCAGCAGTCTGTCGGCGGATGCGCATGAACTGAAGGCACCGGCGGGCGCGTTGATCGTCGCGAGACTCCATGGAAACCCGATCGGCTGCGTCGCGTTGAAGTTTCATAAGAAGTCCCCGGCCGAGCTCAAAAGAATGTGGGTGAGCCCTTCCGCTCGCGGTATGGGTGTAGGCCGCCGGTTGATGGTTGAGGCGGAGAAACGCGCTCGGCAGGCCAAAGTGCGCATTATTCGCCTGGAGACAAATCGAACTCTGGGCGAGGCGATTTCGCTATACCGGCAATCTGGATACGTCGAAGTCGATGCGTTCAGCGCGGAACCGTATGCCCATCACTGGTTTGAAAAGCGTTTGGTCTGAACGGCCGCAACTCTTTGTCAGGTCAAGGACCTTGGGCAAGGCAAAAAGAATGGTCTTGAGGACCTGTCGTTTCATTATTCGATCCAAAGAAAAGCTTTGCTGCGCAAGAGGTGGCATGACGGCATGACTGAGCGCTTCCCGAGCGTGCGAGCGCGGTCATGCCGCGCTGTGGGTCAGAGAACCGTCAACGCCGGGCTCCATTGCAGCCGCGTGTGTCGCCACAGGTCGTACCCGACCGTGAAGTCGCGGATCGCAGCCAGGTCCGGGTGGCGAAAAAAAACGTCCATGTCTTCAATGAGCGTTCAAACGTCCTGATCGACGCATTGACGACCCGTACGCGCTAGAACGTATAGGCGACATTCAGGAAGACGCTAATTGGATTGAGCCGGAGCGTCGAACTGGAGACGATCTGCGTTCCGGTTGCGGTCTGTCCGTTTAACGTCAGATTGGTTTTCACCGGCATGTAGTTGACGGAGGCTCCGACGGACCAGTGTTTTGCAATCGCGTAATTTGCCCCGACCTCGAATACAGGATTCCACGATGAACTGAGCGTCGCATGTGCCGAGCCGCCTGGCCCAAAGCTATCGGTAATGAACTGGCTATTGGTTGCTTGAACCTGGGTGAACCACGTATAGTTCACGCCGAGTCCCACGAAGGGACGGAATTTCGATTCTGCCGAAAACAGGTGGTATCGAAGTTCGATGGCGGGCGGCATCGGCCTTGTCGTGCCGAGCTTGCCATACTTCTGTAGCGTCCCATCCCCAATCAG
The DNA here is from genome assembly GCF_046027075.1 of Paraburkholderia sp. RL18-085-BIA-A. NCBI lineage: Bacteria > Pseudomonadati > Pseudomonadota > Betaproteobacteria > Burkholderiales > Burkholderiaceae > Paraburkholderia > Paraburkholderia sp. RL18-085-BIA-A. The sequence continues at coordinate 7,590 of NZ_JARESU010000092.1, forward strand.
ATTGACCGTGAGTGGCAGTCCCAAAAGCATGGCAACACCAATGTTGTCTGTGACATAGTACTCAGTGGTTATTCCCACTGTGTCCGTCGAGCTGGCATGTGCCCCGCTACCAGCAATCTGTTGATTCACCGCTACGCCGCCAATGCTTTCCACGGTTAGGGGCGTCGCGTCGCCGCCCTGTGGCGCAATGTGAAGCCATCCTGTCGATAGCGTTATGCTTCCTGCCGACTGCGCATTGGCATTGTCAACAAGCGCAGCCGAGCAGATGCAAGCCGCCAGAACGACAGCGTTGAACATTCGCCTGTAGTGTCTCATGTGTCTCGTCCGTCCCTTTGCCTGGAAATTTTTATGAATTAGTTGTGCTGCCGTTGAATCTGCTCAATTGATTGTTTTCCTCCTTTCGTCTAGCTACACATGCCGCATACTCCGGTCGCACTTCACCTAGTAAGCGTGCAGTGCCAGGCGTCCCGTCTCGGGCGGGAACACACACCACGTACCGTCGCGGTGCCGGAAGAAAAAGAATCCAAGCGGGCCTGTCGGTAGCAGTAGCTCGATCCGCACGCAGGGGCCCTGTTTCGAGCGCGCGCGGCCGAATCGGGTAACCCGAACCGGTGTCGAAGAAGTCGGCCCGAGCCATTTTTCAACCTGCGAACGCAAAGACCTTGTCGATGCAGTACTCATCCTGTTTCCCTTCCAAACGATTAGGTATGCTAAACCTGATACACCAACTGACACTTGAAACTCGACATCGCGGCGCGTACGCGTGATTAACCTTTAATCCGGGCGCGTGACCGAAGCCCTCCCTTTGATGACGTTGCTTGTGTCACGTAGGGCTGCCCTGCGCGTCTGTCGCTGCCGGGTCTGTCCCCGCCAGTTGCTCCGTCCGTGATGACCTCGCGGCGACCGAGATCGAGAAGGCGAACGGAAAACGCCCGAGCGCGGAAGTCGCCAGCGCTTCGAACGCGGGGTCGGCAAGTTCGACGTGGAGTGAAATTCCGCGCGAGGTGTCATCAAGGAGGCTAACCCTTGCATCCTCGACGCCTGCCTCCACGAGTGCCGACCGCAGGGCGTCTGCCGTTTCGCGCCGTTTCAGCGCCGGCTTGAAGATCTTGCCGACGCCCGTCAGCGGCATCGCATCCACGATCCGTATCCCCTTTGGGAACGCGGCACGTTCGTTGATCTCGACACGCAGGAACTCGGCCAATTCCGCTTCGGTTGCGCTTATGCCGGGCTTCAACAGTACATAGGCGACCGGCAACTCGCCCGCGTGCACATCGGGGCGCCCTACAGCTGCGGCGATCTGTACTGCGGGATGGCGATGCAGTGGTCCCTCGATTGCCGCAGGGTCGATGTTGTGTCCGCCCCGGATAATCAGCTCTTTCTTCCGGCCGGTGAGCCAGAAGTAACCGTCGGGGTCGCAGCGGCCGAGATCGCCGGTATTGAGCCAGCGGCCGCCGTCACCAGGTTCCATCCAGATGCCACTGTTCTCCTCCGGCCTGCTATAGCCAACGAACACGTTCGGGCCGGAGATAACCAGCTGGCCGACCTCATCCGCAACGCAATCCCGAACATACCGGCCTGTTTCGTCGACTACCACCGCTTTCATCGCCTGACCGGGGAGACGAAGACCAATCGAACCTACCCTACGCTCGCCAAGCGACGGGTTAACGCTGCTAACGCAGGTGCCTTCCGTGAGGCCGTAGCCTTCAAGGATTCTTATTCCCGTACGGTCCTGGAAAGTGCGAAGTAATTCCACCGGCATGGGGGCGGCGCCGCACAGGCCATACTCAAGCGAGCTGATATCGTGCTCGCCGACTGGAACGTCCAGCAGCGATCCGTAGAGTGTCGGAACACCGCTGAAGAAGTTGATGCGGTAATGCTCGACAATTTCCCAGAAACGCTTTACAACGCCCTCGCCCCGATAACCTTGCGGTGTGCCGAGCACGACGTGGGCACCACGCGAGAACGCCAGCAGACCTGTCACCATCACGGCGTTGACGTGGAAAAGCGGCAATCCGCAGAAAATGGTTTTCCCCGGACCAATGCTTTCGCCGAAGAATTGACCCGCGCTCCACGCATTGGCCACCTCGTTGCCGTGGCGGCGAATCGCAATCTTCGGTAGTCCCGTGGTACCGCCCGTACAGAAGAAGGACGATACGTGATCGATGCTTATTCGACGCGTGCTGCTGACCGCCTCCCCGGGCTCCCTTGCGATTGCGGTGCTGAAATCGTGGATGCCGACATGCGCGGGAACCGCACTGTGAACGCCGCCAGGCCCATGCAGTCTTGAACACTCGCCACGTTCAAGCATCTGGGCCGCGAGCCGCTTCTCGCCCGGCATGCGGTCGGCCAGATTCACGAGCACCAGATGCTGCAGGCAAGGGGCCTTGTGCAGCACCGCTTGCACCTTCTGCCAAAGGTCGGATCCGGGGAACGGCGCCAAAGTGACGAGCACGCTCGCGCATGAAGCGTTGAGCAGTTCGCCGATGGCTTCGCTCTCAAGCAGCGGATTGATCGCGCAGACAATCCCTGCCGCCTCCCCGCCCCAGATGACAAAGTGCGTTTCAGGGAGGTTGGGCAGGACGTATGCGACAACGGAGTCGCTCTGTACTCCCAGGCGCGCAAACATGTTCGCGGTTCGGGTGACATCACGTATGAGTTCGCTATACGTCCAGCGTTCAGCGTTCCGGTGACCGTCGGCGGTTGCAAAGAACGAAAGTGCGGGTGCCGACGGACTGATGGCGGCACCACGACAGATCATCTCGTAGGTGCTCGACGGGAGATCCGCTGGCGGCCCCTGCACTTCGATGGCAAGGACATCGTGTATGTTTGCGACGCCTGTCATGCCGCCTCTTGCACGACGACGTTACGTTGCATGCCGAGATTGATGGAGCGGTCGTAGCTGACGATATGCGACTCCACGACGTCCCCCGCCCGCAGGTACTGCGGCCTTTCCTCCTGCATCTTCAGGAACAGACGCCATTTTTCCGCTTCAGGCAACTGCGCCGCAGCGCGCTGCTTTTCGGGCGACGGAATGCTCAGTGCACAACCGGCGGGCGTGCCCGTCGCGAGCAGGTCCCCCGCGCGCAGGTCGTGTATGCCGGAAAGCTCTGTCAAGGTCTCTGCCGGGCCGTAGACGAGGCCCGCAGTGGAGTCATTCTGGCGGACGGTTCCATTTACCATCAGCGTCAGCACGAGCTCCTTTAACTTCGGAATATCGTGCTTCTCAAGGAGGCAAAGATAAGGGCCGACTGGGCCAAACGTGCGATAGCTCTTGCCCTTGTAGAACTGCATCTGCGGAATCTGGATGTCGCGCGCGGAGTAGTCGTTGACGATCACCGCGCCGGCGATGTAGTCATGCAGGTTCTCGTCGGTGACATTTTGGCGGGACGTGACGGCGCGTTTGAGCACAAGACCGAGTTCGATCTCGTAGTCGAGGAACTGCACCTCCTGAGGCTTCACCAGGGACGAGTCGGCCGGAACGATGCAGCTCGTCGCCTTCGTGAAGATCATGTTGAATTTCTTCACGTCCGGGTCCATGCCGGACTCGATCATATGCTGGCGATAATTCGCGCCCTGGCAGATGAACTGCTGATTGGCGGTTACGGGCGACAAGCATTGCACTTCCGATTCGGGAATCGTCGGGCCGCTCAGCAGGAACAGCCGCTCGACCGGGTTAGCCTCGATAAACTCGGCGGTCGACTTGAACTCGCCCGGAATCGGCGTGATAGCGCCATTAGCGACCACGCCCCACTGGGCGCGGTCTTGATGCAAATAATGCAGAACATGAAGTGCCATTTATAGATCTCCGGATTCGATGAAAGAAGGTTGGTTCAGGCAAAAATCTTTGCCAACGTCCGCAGCTTGCTCAGCGTCAGGTCGGGGCTGCGGCGCAGGTTCCTGAAGAGCGCCACGATGCTCGCGGGCGTGAATTTGGGCTTCGTGAAGCTGCGTGGCATCGTCGGTCCCCACTGCGCCATCGCTTCGCGGCTCACCGCGTGCACACCCGCCGGCGCGTCGGCCGTAAAGAGATCGCCGTCGCAATAGTGCTCGTGCTTGTCGCCCCACGGGTCCTGCCAGTAGTCGAAGATCTGGCTGCCCAGGATATGGCGGCCGATCCCCCAGGCGTGCGTCCAGCCCTTCTCGCGCAGGACGCGCTGGCCCATGCCGACCGCGTCGGCATCAACGACTTCGTAGGCGCTATGGCTGTAGGTGGGCAGGAAGCCTTGTGCAAGCGCGAGGGTATGGTGATCGGCCGGCTTCTCACCAAGATCGAGCCGCATGAACGCGACCACGGGTGAGCCTTCGGGAAGCACCTGCACATCGCTCGGGATGAAGCCGAAATGCTGCGTATACCATGCGCAGGTCTTCTGATAGTCAGCGAGTTCGAGCACGACATGCCCGAGCCGGATCACTTCGGGCGAGCATTCAGGCGGTCTCTGCGTTCCGTTAATCCGGACGGCCGCATCCACAGAGTTGAACGGCAATGGCGGCCGGTGGGATAGCGTCGAAGCTGGCGCCTGGCCCCATATAGCATCCACGCGAAAGCCGGAAGGGTCGGTCAACCGTGCGACATAGCCGCCTCCGGGCAAGGACGAGCGTTCGGGCTCAGAGGCTCCTGGCAGCTTTGCAAGTGCATCAAGATCGGCCCTGTTATCGACCTGTAGCCCGAAACCAACGAACCGGGATTTCGGCGCCTTTCGGACGACATAGCAGAAAGGCGAAGCACCCGTTCCCCGCAGCAGCAGGAGCGCTTCCCCCCGCAATACAGTTCGCAGCCCGAAGTCATTGAGAAACTGCTCGGCTTTCTCGAGGTCTGGCCGATCGAATATCAGATAGGCCAATGCCGACGCTTTCGTCGTGGGATTGGGATGACGGGCCGGCTGTGCAGTGGTGAGTTTCATAACAGATAGGAAATCAGGCGTTTCGAATCGCGGTTTCGGCGTCCAGCGTTGGCGCGCTGACGGGATCACCCAGCAAGGCAAGACTCTCGCGCACGAGATGGTTTGCATCGGTGGCCGGTCCGTCGTGGACAATCGTCTTGTCGGGCCGGACTACGGCTGCCCACCCGAGGGGCACCAGCCCGGGAAGAAATGCGCCTTCGAGGTCTTCCCAGCTGTCGCGCCGGGCAAGATGCAGCCGTTGCCCCCGATGGGCAATCTGGACAATGTGCCCTCCGGCACGCGCAAACGCTGCGGCCGTCGCGTGATCGAGCGCAGCCGCCGCATCCACGCCAAATCCGATCAGCGTGAGGCCCTGCCCGAACACGTCGTCGCTCAGACGCGTGGTGCCATCCGAACCTCTCACCCAGCCTTGCGCGATGACAGCGCCACGAACAAGCTTCGTCGAGGAGCGGCCCTTGACGAACAGCCCCCGGCGGAACGCATTCTTCGGCTTGATCTGCAGCTCCTCGAATTGCGCGCGTAGGCGCGGCACCAGTCTCGACAGACGCATCAACCCGTGAGTCAACAAGGCGACAACAACACTTCGGGGCATGACGAGCTTGCCCATGAACTTCGCGAGGTTGATCATCGCCTTCGCGTGGGGGCGCCGCTCCTCGTCATAGGTATCGAGAATCCCTGGATCGGCACGTCCTTTCAGCACCCATGCGAGCTTCCAGGAAAGGTTGGCGGCGTCCCGAAGACCTGCGACCAACCCCTGCCCGACGAATGGGGGCGTGATGTGGGCCGCGTCGCCCGCCAGGAACACCCGGCCCTTGCTGAATGCAGCGACAGCGCGCGCATGGAAGCGATACACGGCCTTACGCTCGATGACCATGTCTTCCAGATTGCCCCAGGGGGAAAGCAGATCCCGGATGCGCGTCTCGGATTCCATGTCCTCGCGGCGCTCGCCAGGCCGGAGCATGAATTCCCAGCGTTCACGGCCGCCAGGCGCGACCATATGCGGGATCGGTCGACGGTGATCGCAGATGAACTCGATGTGATCGATCGGTCGCGGTACGTGGCGGGCATCGACGATCAGCCAGTCCTCGGCGAACGTCTTGCCCTTGAATTCCTGCCCGATGAGCTGGCGTACCAATGAACTCGCCCCGTCCGCGCCGATCAGATAGCGGGCCCGGACCACATGAGTGCGCCCCTGGCCAAGATCCAGAGATGCGAGCACATGATCCCGTTCTTCTGTGAAGCTCTTGAGCTCAACCCCCAACGCGACATGCGCACAGTCGTATGTCTCGAGCCGGGCGCGCAGGCACCGCTCCAGGTCTGGCTGGTAGAAGGTGACGAGCTTCGGATGGCCATCCAGGCTGCCCAGCGAATTCACCCTGCCGAACAGGCCCAGCATGGGCGACCGCATACGGACGTACGGGATGGCAATCGTCTCGAAATCGCTCTCCGCAACGCCGGCAAGCTGAAGGATGCGCAGCGCTTCGTTATCGAGCGCGATCGCACGGGGCGCCATGAATACCTCAGTCGACCTGTCGACAACCATCACGTTCACGCCGTGTCGTGCCAACAGATTCGCAATCGTGGCACCCACCGGTCCGCAGCCCACCAATAAAACATCTACGGCCGACGGAAATGCCCCGATCGGCGCGCCACCCTCGCCATCCCGGCTGCACGGCGCGGAACCATCTTTTGCTGCTGTCTCCACAGTCACTCCGTCTGTTGTTTGGTAGACCGGCGCCAGGTGCGCCGTTAATGACATTAAAGTCATAGTTGAGTGTTTTGTCAATATAGACAATAGCATCTATACTTCGGTATGGCCAAAACTGGACCGATCATGCCGAACACTTCAAATCGCCCGACAGCAAAACGTGCTACCCGTGCGGCGCCAGTCTCCCCGGTTGCCGTTCCCGAAGAACGCGAGCCGCGTGGCGCGCGTCGCAAGCGCGAAACGCGCACCCGCCTGCTCGATGCTGCCCTCAGGCTGATGGCCGAAAAGGGCATGGAAGGCGTAGCCATCAACGAAATTACCGAGGCCGCCGACGTCGGCTTCGGCTCGTTCTACAACCACTTCGAGTCGAAGGAAGCCATCTACGCGACGCTTGTGGACAACGTGTTCGAGGAGTTCGCCGACATGCTCGATCGCCTCGCGGGGGGCCTGTCCGACCCCGCAGAAGTGATCGCCGTCTCGGTGCGTCATACCCTGATGCGTGCGCGGCGCGATCCCGTATGGGGACGCTTCCTGATACGCGAAGGGTTTTCGGCGGGCATGCTGAGCCGCGGGCTGGGTCAGCGGCTGCTGCGGGATATCGGAAATGGCATCGCCGCCAAGCGCTTTACGGTTGCCGACCCCTTCATCGGCTTTCTTTCGGTGGGCGGCACCGTGCTCGCGGCAACCGCGGCCGAGCTGAATTTCGTCGCGCCGGGCGCGCCGGCGGCGCAGTTGCTCGACGAACTTGGCTTCAGCGGAGAGCACTTCGCCGAGCGTACGGCAGCAACGCTTCTGCAAACACTCGGACTCAAGCGCGCGGAGGCGGAGAAGATTGCAATGCGAGCGTTGCCACTCGTCGAGGCGCAAGTCGATGGGGAATGAGGCGGGCGACGATAAGGTACGTGGCGGGGTTGGGGTCATCGACCCGGCACGATGGGCAAAAATGCTTTCCGGTTGGCCTTGTCCATCAATCTGTTTCCAGGTCTGGGCGCCCTGCTCAACCGCGTAAATTCGCGTGTATCCAGACAACCGTAGTTAGCCTGGCTTGACTGGCGCGCACCGTTCGAGCGGCGCCCAATCGGCTGTCGCGATCATCTGTCATAGCCCGTTATGGCCTGGACTTTATCGATCAATTCGCGATCCTTATCGTCAAGCGTTTCCGCATGGAACCTTGTGAGATCGTTGAGCGCCGCCGACAGCCTCTTGACTGGATGCGATTTCGAAGGGAAAAAGGGCCACGCGTGCAGCAGATAGATGAGAGGCGTAATCTCGCGGCGCTCGCACCAGCGATCGAAAAGCGCGATACATAGGTCATCGACCGGTTTTCGCAAGCGATAATCGTCATCCATACTGCTGTTGCGGTTTTCTTCACGAACACACGCGAACGTGGTCGAATATTTGCGGTTACAGGTTCGTTCCATTCTTTTAAAACCGATCATGGCCTGGATAAGCGTCCGCTTCTTTTGAACCGTCCGCCTCTACCTATAAAAGCGCTCCCGAAACGCGACCGGACGAACCGCTCATTGCGCCGCGTCAGAAACTGGCGCATCAATCCTCGTTTCAGCTTCGATCATGGACGGACAAGACATCGAACGTGTCGCTGCCTGGCGGCCCAGGCGTACTGTCGGCGTCTTTGCCGGCTCCAGATGCCCTGCGCAGGCGATAGCGCCGGCTCAATTGATTTGTCCGACGGCGTACCCTCTTTTTCTTGCATAACGAACCGGTCCGGGCCTGGCATCGGCCGTCTCGCCCGATGGAGAGCGGCCCGGTTCATCGGGTCGCTCTCCCCGACCTTTCGAAAAGAAGGTCATTCTCTTGACGTCACGTGCGACTGACCGGGCGGCAGTTCGCCCATCGCCTGGAACAGCGCGGCGGTATCGCTCATGCGCTGGCTTCCGGCGCGGACGGCGCCGAGCTGTGCATTGAGAAACCGCTGCTCGCTCGCATGCTGGGCCGTTGAAGGCAGCGAGCCCATGCGTCGGCGCGACGCGGTATCGTCGAATGCCGCATGCGCTGCCTTTGCCGCTGCTTCCGTTGACACGAGTGTCTGTGCGTCGTTATCCAGTGCGGCCAGCGAATTAGCGACATCCTGGAATGCTGACAGAACCGCCGATTTATATTGCAGAACCGCCGCATCGTAGGTATCGATCGAGGCTCTGCGTTGCGCGAACAACGCCCCGCCGTGGAAGAGCGGCTGGGACAGGCTCGCACCGATCGCCCAGAGGCCGCCCGCGCCTGAGAGCACGGCAGGCCAGCTAAAGCCGCCACGGCCCATCGAGCCCGTCAGTGACAGGCTCGGAAAGAGTTGCGCGGTTGCAGCCCCAACGTCGGCCGCGGCGGCCTTCACGGTCGCGTCGGCTGCCTGAATGTCAGGACGCGAACGCAGCAGATCCGAAGGCACAACGACGGGCACATGTTCGGGCAACGCGAGGTTGTCGAGGTCGGGAACGGTCGGTGCGTTATCGGGCGTCCGGCCGATCAGTACCGCCAGCGCGTGGATGGCGCAGGCGCGCTGCTGACGCAAAGCCGGCAGCGTCGCCGCCACGGAAGCAGCATCCTGCGTCGACTCGAACGCCTGCGCGCGCGAGACTGATCCAAGCGCGTAGCGCTGCTGGTCCTCCTCAGCAGCCTCATTGGCCACGGCAACGAGCCTTTCGGTGAGCGCGATCTGGCGATCGAGCGCCGCCACATTGATCGCCGTGCCGACGATGTTTGCCGCGAGCGCGCGCCGGGCCGCTTCCAGTTCGTACGCCTGCACGTTTACGCGCGCGGCGCTCGCCGAGTTTGCGTAACGCGTCTGACCGAAGAAGTCGAATGTATAGTGCGCCTGAATCTGCCCGGCGAAGAAGTTGTACTGCACCTCCTGAGGGCCGAGCCCCGGCACGACGGGTGAACGCGCGCGTTCGACCTGGGCGACACCGTCGACTGACGGCAGCGTGGATGAGCCGACCTGCGCGCGCAGTTCCTCTTGCGCGGCCGCAAGCGTTCGCTGCGCACCTGCCAGCGTCGGGCTGTTGCGCAGGCCTTCGTCGACGAGTGCATCGAGCGCGTCGGACCGGTAAAGCCGCCACCATTGCGGCACCGATGTCGCGCCGATATCGAACTCCTGCGCAACACCGCCTGCGGCAACAGTCTTCGAGGGCTGCGCCTGCGCCCCGTAGTGCTCGGGCGAAGGCATCGCCGGCGGTTCGCCGCTGGGGCCGAACGAGCAGGCCGTCAGCGCGAGCGCCGTAGCCACGGCGAGAACGGATGTCTTATAGGCAAGCTTCATGGTCAGATCTCCGTATGCTCGACGACAACCGGTTGCATCTCGCGCTCATCGCGCCGGATCCTGAAGCACGTCGCATAGAGCGCCGGCAGGAAGAAAATGGTCAGTACCGTGGCGATCGTGATACCACCCATCAGCGCGGTCGCCATGGGCCCGAAGAACGCTGAGCGCAGGAGCGGAATCAAGGCGAGCACGGCGGCGGCGGCCGTCAGCATGATCGGCCTGAAGCGCCTTACAGTTGCGCCGATGATCGCCTCGAAGCGCCCGTGCCCCGCCGCGATGTCCTGGTCGATCTGGTCGACCAGAATCACGGAGTTGCGCATGATGATGCCGAACATGGCAATCACGCCGAGCAACGCGACGAAGCCAAAGGGCTTGCCGAACAGGAGCAGCGCGGCCACGACGCCGATCAGCCCGAGCGGTGCTGTCAGCACGACGATAAACGTCCACAGGAAGCTCTTCAGCTGGATCATGAGCAGCGTCAGTACGGCGATGATCATGAGCGGCATCTCGGCGTTGATCGAGGTCTGGCCTTTCGCGCTTTCTTCGACCGAGCCGCCGACCTCGATCCGATAGCCGACCGGCAGCGTGGCTTTCTGCTCAGCGAGCGCGTGCTCGATATCGCGGGTCACGTCGATGCCCTGCGCGTTGCCCCGAATGTCGGCCTGGACGGTGATCGTCGGCTGCCGGTCGCGCTGCCAGATGACCCCATACTCGAGCGCGTCGCGAACCTGTCCGAGGGAACCGAGCGGAACCGGGCCGTTCGGCGTCGGAATCGCGAGGCTCGTGAGCTGGGCAGGATCGACACGCTCGCTCTTCGGCGCACGCAGATCGACGTTGATCAGCTTGTCGCGCTCACGGAACTGCGTGACCGTGTAGCCAGAAAGCGTCATGGCCAGGAAGTTCGATACGTCCTCCGACGACACGCCGAGCTGGCGCGCCCTGTTCTGATCGATCTCGAACGAGATCGACCGTTCCGCCGGCTCGTCCCAGTCGAACTGGACATCGCGCGTGCGGGAATCGGCGCGGACCTTCCCGGCGACCTTTTCTGCAATCGAGCGCACGGTCGCGATATCGCTGCCGCTCACCCGGAACTTGATCGGGAATCCCACGGGGGGACCATTCTCGAGCCGCGCCACACGCGTGCGCACGCCGGAGAACTCTCTGCCGAGTTTGGCGTCGAGCCAGCGCATCAACTCATCGCGGTTTTCGACGCTTTTGGCCGTGATCACGAACTGCGCGAAGTTTGGCTGCTGAAGCTGCTGGTCGAGCGGCAGGTAAAAGCGCGGTGCGCCGGTGCCCACAAAGTCCACGAAGTGCTCGATCCCGGGCTGGCCGTCGAGCGCCTTTTCCAGGCGCTTCGCTTCACGCAGGGTCGCCTCGAACGAAGCGCCTTCCGGCAGCCGCAGGTCCACGAGCAGCTCTGGCCGTTCAGAGTTGGGGAAGAACTGCTGCGGCACGCGCGTGAAAGCAACCATCGCGATGGCGAAGACCACAGCGGTGACACCAAGCACGGCCCAGCGACGTTCGATACACCACGTGACCCAATCCGCAAGGCGCCGGTAGAAGCCGGTGTTGTAAACATCGTGCTCGTGATGGTGCCCGCCCCTCTCGTGGCTCTTGCGCTCGGGCAGCATGTGGAAGCCTAGCAACGGGACCAGCACGACGGCCGCGAACCACGATACGATCAGCGCAATGGCCGACACTTCGAAGATCGAGCGCGTGTATTCGCCCGTGCTCGATTTCGCGAGTGCGATCGGCAGGAAGCCCGATACCGTCACGAGCGTGCCGGTCAGCATCGGGAATGCCGTGCTCGAGTAGGCAAAGGCCGCCGCGCGCATGCGACTCCACCCCTGCTCGAGCTTCACGGCCATCGTTTCGACGGCGATGATCGCGTCGTCGACGAGCAGCCCCAGCGCGAGCACGAGCGTGCCAAGGGAGACCTGGTCCAGCCCGATATTGAACACATGCATGCACAGCGCCGTCACGGCGAGCACGATCGGAATCGAGATCACGACGACCATGCCGGTGCGCAGGCCGAGCGAAACGAGGCTCACGACCAGTACGATCGCTACCGCTTCGCCGACCGATCTGACGAACTCGTCCACCGAATGCTTGACGGCGTGAGGCATGCTCGAAACGGGAGCCAGCTTGAGGCCCGCCGGCAGGGCCGCCTGCAGTTCGGCGGCTTTCGCGTCGAGCGCCTTGCCGAGGTTGATCACGTCGCCGCCTTTTTGCATCGTCACGCCGATGCCCAGCACCGCCTGCCCCCCGACGCGCATCTGGGTGACGGGCGGATCGTCGTAGCCGCGCGTGATCTTCGCGATGTCACCGAGCTGGAACGTGCGTCTGTTCACGGTGATGAGCGTGTCGGCCAACGCCTGCACGTCCTTGAACGCGCCGCTCGGTCGCACGAACACCCGATCGTCCGCCGTCGTTATGGTGCCGACGGGCGCAACGGTATTTTGTGCGTCGATGGCCTGGGCGAGCTGCTGTGGTGTGATAGAGAGCCGCGTCAGCTCCGCATTCGAAATCTCGACGAAGATGTGCTGGTCCGGGTCGCCCAGGTAGTCGACCTTGGCGACGCCGGGCACGCGCAGCAGGACCGTGCGCAACTGGTCCGCGTAGTCGTGCAGTTGCGCCGGCGTAAAGCCGTCGCCTTCGAGCGCATAGATGTTCGTGTAGACATCACCGAACTCGTCGTTGAAAAACGGTCCAACCGTCCCCTTGGGCAGCGTCGCGGCAATGTCGCCCACTTTCTTGCGTACCTGGTACCAGGTCTCGGGGACCTCCTTGACCGGGGCCGAGTCCTTCATGGCGAAGAAGATCATCGACTCGCCGGGCCGCGAGTAGCTCTTGATGTTGTCGACGTACGGCGCCGCCTGCAACTGACGGCCGATCCGGTCCGTGATCTGTTCCTGCACCTCGCGGGCGGTCGCGCCCGGCCAGTAAGTTTTGACCACCATGGTCCGGAACGTGAACGGCGGGTCTTCCGACTGGGCAAGCTGCGTATAGCCGATCACGCCGAACAGGGTTGCAAGCCCGATCAGAAAGATCACGAGCTGCTGATGGCGCAACGCCCACGCGGAGAGATTGAAGCCGCCGTCGCCATGTGCCTCGGCGTCGGACGGGGTGACGGGCGCGCTGTCGAGCGCGGTTTCACGGTCGCGAGCGTTCATGACGAAAAATCCTCGGGATGCAACGGGGCCACCACCTGCACGTGCTGGTCTGCGCTTACTGCGTGAACGCCCTGCATCACGACGCGGTCGCCGTCGCGCAGTCCGCCGGTGACGGAGACCGTGCGCTCGTCGTAGCGCGCGATGCTGACAGGGCGCAGCTCAAGGGTGTCGCTGCCCGCGCGCACCACCCACACAGCGGGGTCCTCGCCCTTGTGAAAGAGCGCCGTGACAGGCAGCGCGAACGGACGCGCCGTTGGCGCGTCGCCCGCGGCATCGAATGTGACATTGGCCGTCATGCCGAGGCGAACTTCGGGGCTCGGCGCGGCCAGCGTGAGCTTCACGCGCCACGTGCGGCTTTGCGGGTCGGCGGCGGGCGACACCTCGCGCACGCGCGCCTCGAAGGTCTTACCGGGCAGCGCAGACAGGCTCACGCGTGCCTTGCTGCCGACGGTCAATGCGCCAAGCGTCCGCTCGGGCGCGTCGCAGACAACATCCACGTCTCCCGTCCAGTCGAGGTGATACACGGCTTGATCTGCCTGAACGTTCTGGCCGGTGTCGGCGTCCTCCGACGTGATGACTCCGTCGTGGTCTGCCGTGAGCGTGGCGTAGCGCAGGTGATCCGTGGCGAGCGCCATTTGGGCGAGCGCCGAATCGCGCTGCGCGAGGGCGGAAGCGTAGGCGTCCTGGGTCTGCTCCATCTGCGCCGTTGCGATCAGGTTTGCCTGCGCCTGGGCGCGGTCGCGATCGAGCTGCTGTTTGGCGTACAGGAGACGATGTTCGGCGGCGTCGAGCTGCGCTCGCGCGTTGACCAGGTTATTGCGCAGATCGGTAGGGTCAAGCAGCGCAACGGTCTGTCCCGCCCTGACGGTATCGCCGATGCGCACCCGCCGTTCGGTGACCTTGCCACCAACCCTGAAAGAAAGAGGCGTCGAATACCGCGCCTGTATCTGAGCCGGCAACGAGGCGCTCGCCGTGCGCCCGTCGGGATGAACCGTGACTGCGACGATGGGCCTAGGCTCGGGAGCGACGGTTTCGCGCTGGTGGCAGGCCGCTAGCAGCATTGCGCCGCAAGCCGCAATCAGAAGACGTCCTCGGAGGGATGGCCGGGCGACAGACGACAGGAAGGGGCGCGCAAGCGTCTGCGCGTTAAGACCGGAAAGGTACACGATGTTCACTAGGCAGGTGATGGTCCAGCAATGAAAATGGGCGAGGCATCGGAAGACACGGTGTGTCTGGCGGCATGCGTTGCCACGCGCGCTAGCGCTCGATTCGGCGCGCCTTTAACTTAGTATTCCTACTCGCTGCGTCTGATACAAACCACTTGCAACTCTTCATACTTCGTCATCGCACGCGGCACACTCCCACGAAACGGATCAAGAACGAGCGTAAAACAGATCCTCGCCCCAGCCCGGCGCCGGTGGATCTGGACGGCAGTGGACGACTCATCTTCAGCGCTGCAACGCCCGGTTGCGGGCACCATCGCTACTCAATTCGTCTGTCTATGCGGTCGCTGATCCCCGCGACAGTGACATTATACCCATAACTGATTATATTGTCAACTATGACGTACAAATCTAAGATATGACGATACAGAAATCTGGAGCCGCGATGCCTGATACCCCGAACTCCCGTGCAACCCGGCAGCGCACGCAAAAGCTGCCAGCTCCTGCCCGGGCGCCCGAAGGGCGCCAGCCGCGCGGCGCCCGCCGCAAGCGAGAAACGCGTACCCGCCTGCTCGAAGCCGCGTTCAGGCTGATGGCTGAAAAAGGGATGGGTTCAGTGGCGATTAACGACATTACCGAGGCCGCCGACGTCGGTTTCGGCTCCTTCTACAACCACTTCGAGTCGAAGGAAGGGATCTTCGCCGCACTCGTCGAGTGGGTGTTTGAGGAGTTCGCTGGTACGCTTGACCGCCTGGCCAGCGGATTGTCCGACCCGGCCGAAGTGGTCGCTGTCTGTGTGCGCCATACGCTGTTGCGCGCCCGCCGCGAGCCGGTCTGGGCACAGATCCTGATACGCGAGGGTTTTTCGGTGCATGCGCTGAACTGGGGTCTCGGTCAGCGACTGCTGCGCGATAGTCAAAGTGGCATTTCCGCGAAACGCTTTGTCGTCCCGGACCACTTCCTGTGTCTCATTTCCGTTACGGGCATCACCTTCGCGGCAATCGCCGCTGAGTTGCACTTTTCGGCATCCGCCGCACCGGCGGTCCAGCGGCAGAAGGCATCTGGACTCGGGGAACAAGACTTCGCGGAGCGCGCTGCGGCGGTCGTGCTGCAGGCACTGGGACTCAAGCGCGCGGAGGCGGAGCGAATTGCGCAGCTGCCGTTGCCCATAGGTAAGCAGGAAACCAAGGGCTGTCGAGCGAAACCGCGTGTCCGCTGATCGGGTGGACAATTTCCAGGTTCGCGCGATGGCTTGCGGGGCGGCGAGACCAGAAACGCGGCAGCTGTGATCGGAAAAACGGCGCGGACAACGAACGAGTGTGAAGGCTGCTGGTATACGATCGAGAGCGTTGAAACATCGCGCCAGGCACACGGAGTACCCGCCCATCTGGGTCACTGAGTCGTGACTCAGCGGCCCGCGTGTTCGAGAATTGCATGCGCTCGAATACGGCTTTGTTTATGTGTTCTCTTAGCGCTGGTCTTCCCGGCGTTGGGCCGGATCCTGTGTCGCTGCAAACATCAGTCAGCTTCCGTAACGCGCACTCGCGAGATAACGGTGACGCTGTTCGCGCAGACCCGTCGCCAGGATCGCGCTGGCCGGCAGCGCGAGTAGCACGCCAAAGAATCCGAAGAGCTGGCCGAACTCCAGGTGCGAATGCCGGGAAAGCAACGGCGGATTCAACCTGTAACTGCCTTACAAACGCCGATGCGCGAATGTCACCTAAGGCCGATGCGTGCGCATAGCTATTCCGGCAGGTTCCGGAGTGCTCCTGCCGATGGGGTTGCGAGGACGGCGAGCCACTGCGCACATCCTCCGGAAAAGCGCTCTAAAGAATACTGTCCAACGCCTTGGCAAGCCTGGCGACCGCCCCTTCGACGTCATGCAGTTTGTCCAGTCCAAATAATCCGACGCGGAAGGTCTTGAAGTCTTCTGGCTCGTCGCATTGAAGGGGAACGCCGGGTGCGATCTGCAAGCCGGCATCAGCAAATTTCTTGCCGGATCGTATGCCGTCATCTTCGGTATAGCTGACCACGACGCCCGGAGCCTGAAAACCTTCGGCCGCCACGCTTTTGAAACCCCTGGCACCCAGGAGTGAGCGAACGCGCGTGCCGAGTTCAACCTGCTCCGCTCTCACTTTATCGAAGCCATATGCCTCGGTTTCCTTCATGACGTCGCGCAGCGTCGCGAGACTATCCGTGGGCATCGTGGCGTGATACGCGAACCCACCGTTCTCGTAGGCTTCCATAACCTGAAGCCACTTGCGAAGATCGCAAGCGAAACTGGTGCTGGTTGTTGCGTCGATTCTTTCGCGGGCGAGCGGGCTGAGCATGACCAGTGCGCAGCAGGGTGATGCGCTCCATCCCTTTTGCGGTGCGCTGATCAGGACGTCGATGCCACTGGCCTGCATGTCCATCCAGATCGTACCGGAGGCGATGCAATCCAGCACAAACATTCCGCCGACCGCATGAACAGCGTCCGACACCGCGAGTAAATAGGCATCAGGCAGCATCATCCCAGACGCGGTTTCGACATGTGGCGCAAAGACCAGATCGGGCTTGTTTTCCCTGATCGCCGCGACCACTTCTTCAATCGGCGGCGGTGCATATGCGGCCTGCCTTCCTTGTTCGACCGGACGCGCCTTCAACACCATCGATTCAGACGGAATGCCGCCCATGTCGAAAATCTGCGACCAGCGGAAACTGAACCAGCCATTGCGAATCACCAGACACTTCCTGCCTGTCGCGAATTGCCGGGCGACGGCTTCCATGCCGAAAGTCCCGCTGCCCGGGACGACAACGGCCGACTGCGCGTTGTAGACTTTTTTCAGAGCGCCGGAAATATCCCGTACGACTCCCTGAAAAAGCTGCGACATATGGTTGATGGATCGGTCGGTGTAAACGACTGAATATTCGAGGAGTCCCTCGCGGTCGACATCGGGGAGTAACCCTGGCACGTTCGCCTCCGGTAATAGACGAATAGAAGAATCGAAAACAGATTCTAACGAAAGCCACCTGCACCGGCGTCGGCTGAAACGCCCCGTTACTCATCCGGCAAGTTTCGGCGTGGACCACGCCGTCGAGTTATGCTGGTTTGGAATGCTCTGTTGGCAACAATCGGCACGATTGCGAACCGTAGCCGGAGCATGGTTTCAAAATGTAACTCCCATCTTTCTTTTGGGTGGCGCGGCCAGGCACAACAGCCGTTGTCGCTGAATAATCAACGGGTTCGCGCAACTGGCGCTTCGCGATGGGCCACCATCAGAGAACGCGAACCGCGCTTCGACGTCGCTTCCCGTCGGCCGGAACCGCGAACCGCCGCGCGCTTGAGCATTACCACGATCTTGTCATGGAGACATGCAATGCCTGAACACACTTCTCTTCTGGCCTTCGGCCTCGTCGCACTGGGCATGGCGCTTCCGCCGGGCCCGAACATGATCTACCTGGTCTAACGTTCGATCTGCCAGGGCCGCGCCGCGGGGCTGATCTCGCTAGGCGGCGTTGTGCTCGGCTTCGTCGTCTATATGTTGTGTGCGGCACTTGGCATCACCGCACTGCTGCTCGCAGTGCCGTTTGCGTACGACGCATTGCGCTTCGGCGGCGCGCTTTATCTGCTTTGGCTTGCGTGGCAAGCGGTGAAGCCGGGTGGACGTTCGCCGTTCCTGGTACGCGACCTGCCGGCCGACGGCCCGCGCAAGTCGTTCATGATGGGCTTCGTGACGAATCTGTTGAATCCGAAAATCGCGGTGCTTTATCTTTCGCTGCTGCCGCAATTCATCGATCCGCGGCACGGTGACGTGCTGGGCCAGTCCCTCGCACTCGGCTTTGTGCAGATTGCTTTGAGTATCAGCGTGAATGCGTTAGTCGCGATGACTGCCGGTTCGATCGCAGGGTTTCTCACGCGCCGGCCCAGATGGTTGGCGATCCAGCGCTGGATGATGGGAACGGTATTGACGGGCTTGGCCGTTCGGATGGCGATGGAAGCGCGCCGGTAGCGCGTTTGCGCGCGGGCCGCACGCCGCAGGCTCCAGGTAAGCGCGACACGGATGAATTTGTGCAGCTGCACCGAACCCGCGGGAATCGAGCGCGGCTCGCAACGCACTGGCCGAAGGCCATGAGCGGACTTCAGTCAATCGGCCGTAACGAGATGTGCACGAGTCTTTAATTTGATTTCCGCGAGCAGATCGTCGAGCAGCGGCACTGACAGTCGCCAGCTTTGCCAGTAGAGAACCGAATCGAGGCGTTCGCCCGGCATCACTTCGATCAGCCTCCCCGTCTTTATGCATTCGTCGACCATCGGCAGGGGAAACATGCCCCATCCCAGACCGGCTTCGCACATTCGTAGATAGCCCGCCACATTAGGTATCCAATGCATGGGCGGCCTGAGTTCGACGTCCGTGACACGTTTCAGAAATCGATACTGAAGCGCGTCATTCCTGTAGTACGAGAGACAGGGCGCGTCTCCTAGCGAATCCCGGTTCGCGCCCCCCCGGAAGTAAGTATCAAAGAAATCCGGCGAGCAGGCCGCAATGTATAGCATGCGCCCAAGCTCGACCGACCGGCATCCCTGCACCGGCTCGGCCATCGTGGTAATTGCCCCTTGCACACCTCCGCTTCGCAGCGTCTCAACCGTGTGATCCTGGTCTTCGACGACAAGGTCGAGCAGCGCTCCCCGCTCCTTGCAAAATGAACCGATCACGTCGACGAACCACGTGGCGAGACTGTCTTCATTTACGGCAATACGCAGAACTGGCCGAGTCGCTGCAACGACACCTGCAATGATCGGCAACTGTTGTCGCAACTCCGCTTCCAGCCACTGAACGCGTTCAGCATGGCCGCATAAAGCAGCCCCAGCCAAGGTTGGAATGCACGGCTGCCCGCGCTGCACCAGAACGGTTCCAATCCGTTCTTCAAGCAGCTTGATGCGATGGGAGATTGCCGGCTGCGTCAGGTTCAACTCCTTCGCAGCGCGGTCGAACGAACCGCATCGGATGACGGTCCGCAAGGCCTCCAGCAGTGCATAGTCGAGCATAAATTTCTTTTATGGACGATTCGATAGTTTCATTTTATTTATTCTACCTGCGCGCTCAAACTTCAATGGCACTTTCGACGGTGAGTTGACGCGGCCGACACCGCTCACCTTCATCGCAATTCCGTTTGGACCGTTGACCCACCATGAGCCATGTCATGCACATTCATCCGAAGCTAATTCGCGAGGTAGTTCTCGGCGAGCGAAACCTTTCGGTCGCCGAATTTGTTGCCGTCGCCCGTTACGACGCAATCGTAGTATTGTCCGACACCTACAGGAAACGCGTACGCGAATCGCGCTCCCGGGTTGAGAGATTTCTCAACGAGGACAGACGCGTATACGGTGTAACAACAGGTTTCGGTGACAACGTCACGCGACTGGTTTCGCCAGCCGAAGCGCGAACGTTGCAGAGAAATATCGTCCGTTCGCACGCCGTTTCGGTGGGTACCCCGCTTGAGCCTGAGTTGGTCCGTGCCATCCAGTTGGCCATTCTGAACAGCCTCGGCAAAGGGTTTTCCGGCGTCAGACTTGAACTTCTCGAGCAGATCGCGGCGCTGTTGAACAATGGCGTCGTCCCGTACGCGCCCGGAGAAGGTTCTGTCGGATATCTGGCTCCTGAGGCTCACCTTGCATTGGTGCTGATCGGCGAAGGGAAAGCGTACGTCGACGACAAACTGGTAAGCGGAGCGGAAGCGCTTGAAAGCCGCGGCCTCAAGCCACTGGAGCTGGAATGTAAGGAGGGCCTGGCTCTCATCAATGGAACAACGTCTGTTACCGGCATCGCGACGTTGTCTCTTTTCAACGCCACGGAGGCATCGAGGGTTGCAGACGTGACTGCCTCGATGTCCCTGGAAGCCCTACGGGGAACCGTTCGAGCATTCGATGCGCGATATCACGCGGTCAAGGCCCATCCGGAGCAGGCGCAAACAGCGCGCGTGATCAGCGCGCTCCTGGAAAGCAGTGTAATCGCGAAGACCAATATCGATTACCGACTCCAGGACACTTACAGTCTGCGCGCGATTCCTCAGGTTCACGGAGCAGGCAAGAAGACAATCTCTGACGCGCGGGCAAGCATTCTGAACGAACTTGCATCGTGCGGCGACAACCCGGTTGTGTATCCATTGGAAGAAGATGGCATTGCAATCTCCGGCGCCAACTTCGATGGAACGTATGTTGGCATCGCATGCGACACACTCTGCATCGCGATGACCAATCTCGCGAAGATTTCTGAGCGAAGGTGCGACCGGATGATGAACGCGCACTTCAGCGAGCTCCCCGCATTCCTCGTCGACAATCCGGGCTTGAATAGCGGCTTCATGATCGCGCAATACACGGCAGCCGGCCTGCTGGGCGAAATGAAGATCTTGTCCCATCCAGCAAGCGTTGACTCCGTTTCGACGTGTGCAAATCAGGAAGATCCGGTCAGCTTTGCATATGGCGCCGCAGTTAAGGCCTACCGGATCTCCAACAAACTAAGTTATGTAATCGCTATCGAACTGATGGCTGCATTGCAGGCCATCGATTTTCATGGCGTAGAAAGATCCTCTCTTTCGACGCGAGCGGTTCACCAGTTGATTCGCTCTGAAGTCCGATTCCTTGCAGAGGATCGTTTCTTCCAGTCAGACATCGAGTTCATCAACCGGAAGGTGACCAGCGGAGAGATCCTGGCCATTGCATCTGAAGCGGCAGGCATTGCCCTCTAATAGTCCGTGTGCCGGCCGCCGACGACCTGCCAGATAGCCGCATCTCTCTTACGTTACGGAAAAGGTCACTGCGAGGCGCTGCTTTTCCGCGACGTGCAACACTCAACCGGAGTTTGGTTATGAAACACACCTGCAAAGCGTTCAGCCTGCTGTCCACATGTATGCTCATCGCCGTCTCAGCTCTTTTCTGTACAACGGTCGAAGCGAAGGACTGGAAGAGCGTAACGATTGCCACTGAGGGTTCGTATGAGCCATGGAACCTGACCCGTTCCGATGGTCAACTCGATGGATTCGAACCACAGCTGATACGGAACATTTGCGCGCGCATCAAGATCGAGTGCAAATTCGTCACGCAGGATTTCGACGGCCTGATACCGGGTCTGCGTGCCGGCAAATTCGACGTGTTGATGGACGCACTGTCAATTACGCCGGAGCGACAGAAGGTTATTGCGTTCTCGCGACCCTATGCGTCAACGCCAGCAGCATTCGTGTCCGTTGACTCAAAAATCTTGCCCAAGCCGGTTGGTCAAGGCGCCCTCGTGAACTCACCGGCGACGGTAAGACTGACAAGCAGACCATTGACGAGTTGCGAAAATATCTGAAAGGTAAAACGATCGGAATCCAGTCCGGGACTATTTATACCGGGTTTGTGTACGATAACTTCAAGGACATCGCGACCATCCGCGCGTACAAGACCGCACCTGAACATGACCTCGATCTGGTCGCCGGTCGGATCGACGTCGCGTTCGATGATGCCACGTACTTTGTTTCAGCACTCGCCAAGGTGGACAACAAGTCGCTTGGATTTACCGCTCCGAAGATTGGTGGATCGATCTGGGGGCCCGGCGAAGCGCTTGGCTTCCGCACGGCCGATTCTGACCTCAAGGAAAAATTCGACGCCGGCATTGCCGCCGCGCTTGCGGACGGTACGATCAAGAGCCTTTCCGAGAAGTGGTTTAGAGTCGACGTAGCGCCCTAAAGTATTGCTTCGTCACCTTTTGACGCTGCGGTTACACCTTCGCTGTTTCTCGGCTCGCTGGTGGCGAGCGGCGAGTTTGCCAAAACCCTCCCGAAGTGAGGCCAGAGGGACTCAAGTGGGTCGAGCAACGAATCCTTCGATGGAAAGGCCGCTAAACAATCGCCCGGCGAGCGACTCGAAGGAATGAATGATCGATGCGCTCTGAAGCTTGCCGATCAGATGGCGCCTGGTCGAGTGCCGGGACCGGATCGACTCCCGGTCCCGGGCCTTGGTCGAAGGCGGTTCTTCGCTGAGCGCGCAACACGACAGATTGCGGATGACCGCAGTCGCCGATGAAGCGGCGTCCAGGATTGCGAATTGAATGGTCTTCGAGCCAGTCGGTAATCTCCTGGCCGAAGTCGGTGCGTCCGGAAATGGACGTTCCCGTCGTTCACACATCCGCTATCGGTCTGGAAGTTCAACCGGCACTTCCTCTGGCACCAGTGGTTATCTACCGGCTGTCGAGAAGATCGCCGGGGACATGTTCAATTTCCCCGCGCGGAAGAACGAATTGAAAGACCGCGCCGCGCGGCGCGTTTGCGCTTGCCCACAGTCGTCCCCCGTGCGTCTCGACGATTGACCGGCAGATCGACAGGCCCATGCCCAAGCCATTCTCCTTCGTAGTGTAGAACGGATCGAAGACGCGCCTGATCGCCGTCGGAGGTAGTCCGGGGCCCGAATCCCGCACGGCTACATACAGGCCATTCGACGAATCCGCAGCCGTACTGATCAGCAGCTCGCGGGGACCCGTGCTCGTTGCGCCCGTTGCTTCGACGGCATTGATGATCAGGTTGAGCATCACCTGTTGCAACTGCACGCGATCTCCCAGGACGAGTGGCAACCCATCCCCGAATACTGTCAGCACAGAGACGTTGTTCTTCGCCGCTTCGCCCCGCGTCAGTTCGAGCACCTCGCGGACCGCCTCGTTGATGTCCACCCTGTCCTTACGTGGAGGCGCTTTCCTGACCAGACCGAGAATCCCGCTAACGATGCCGCCAGCGCGCGTCGCCTCATAAACGATGCCATCGAGCGCTTGCCTGACCTCGTTAAGGTTCGCCGGCTTAACTTCCAGCCAGCGTAAGGCCGCCGAAGCATAGGTTGCTACCGCGGTGATCGGCTGCTGAACCTCATGGGCAATCGAGGCTGTGAGCTGCCCCATCGTCGCAGCCCGGTTCGAGTGCGCGAGCTCCATCTGCACTTCGCGGTAGCGCCGCTCGCTCTCGCGCGCTTCGGCTGCCGCCCGCTTGCGCCCGGTCAAATCGAGCGCGAAACCGACACCTTGGCTCTCCCCCGCTTCGAACTTCGCCACGCCGGTCAGTACCGAAGCGCGGCTGCCGTCCTCTGCGCGCGCGAGATCGAATACCGCGTTCGCGAATTCGAACGTATCGTCGTCGAGCTCGCTAGCGGGCGGAGTATTGCGGTCGTCGGACTGCATATCAGTATTCCTCTATACAAGGTGGCTGGAAAGTGGCTTTCGAACGCTTTGAATCTATCGAAACCTGCGGGACCCGACTGTTCGCCCAATATGGATGACACACCTCTACGAATCGATGTAGTGAACATGTCGAAGAAGGCGTTATGCAAAAGCGACACGACAGCGAAGCATCGTCGATGTCAATGGCGTGTCCATCAGTGCAATCCCGCCCGGCGCGAACCGCAATGACGTCACTCAATTGCTGCCACTCGCCGATGCGATTGCGCCCATTCGCGTTGTGTGGCGGACCGCTCCAGAAGCCCAGAGTCATTTACGCCGATTCGAGGCTACGTACGGAGCAGTCTTTTTGAAACGGTCTGTTAGCCAGAATCCATTGATTGATACTCCAAGGTGGAAGGTATTTGCGGTGATCCGCTATTCTGTCGATCAGACACCCGAACGTGACCATCAACTGCATACAGCTTTCGATCAAGGCACGTTTCGCTTTGATAGTGAAGGCGATACTGCTTAGGCGAGACGCCCAGGCATCTTTGGAAGACGCAGCGCATGCGATCGGCATTCCCAAAGCCACACTCGTAAGCGATGGTTTTCACCGGAATTGCGGTACCCTGCAGCATTACGCGCGCTGCGTCCACGCGGGCCCTCACGACATATTCGGCAGGCGAAATTTTCGCGTCCCGTACAAACGTGCGGGCGAATGTACGAATGCTCATGTTCGCTACGCGTGCGAGAACTTTGACCGACAGGTCACCGGTCAGATTCGACAGGACGTATTGCTGGACTTGTGCAACCCGCGTGCTGCCTTCCACATGTGGCGTGAAATGGGGACTCGACTCGGATTTCCCACCCGCGCGTTGCATGAATACGACGAGTCGCTCGGCAACTTTCAACGAGACTTCGCTGCCTTTGTCCAGTTTCAGCAGGTAAAGGGAGAGATCGACTGCCGCCGTTACCCCGGCCGACGTATAGAGGTTGCCGTCCTCAACAAAAGACCGGTCAACTTCGACACGGGCGGTCGGGCACAACGCTGCGAGCTCGTCTGCATAGCTCCAGTGAGTGGTGACCATTCGTTGATCCAGCAGGCCGGCGCGTGCCAGAATGAAGGCGCCACTGCAGATCGAGCCGAAGCATCGCGCCTGCCGACTTGCGCGTTTAAGCCAGGCATAGGTCTCGTCGGTGAACTCCCGGCGAACCAGTCCGGGGCCGCCGGCCACAAGCAACAGGTCGTATGCATCGTGCGTGTTACTGAAATGCCTGTCGGCGGAGATGGTCATTCCGTTTGAACATCGAAGCAGACCATGCTCCAGACCCACGACTTCCACTCGATAGTGCGAGTCCGCCAATAAGCAGCGGTTGGCTTCCGCGAAGACATCGAGCGGCCCGGAAACGTCCCGCGATTGGACACCCGAAAAGGCGACTAAGGCGACGGTTTTCATTGGCGAACGAGATCGGTGTAAGAAGCCATGTTTAAAGGACTCCGAATTTGATGTCAGTTTTCGGGAATGCCACTAACCTTGGCCAACGGGAAACTTCGCAAACGCGGCATCAGGTCGGCGACCGGAATGGTGGTCTAAGCCGGACTGCCCCGGAAATCGTCGAGGCTGGTTGATGAAAGTTGATCCCGGCGCGGGATTGCGTCATTCGAG
>NZ_JARESU010000093.1:0-32513 GCF_046027075.1 Paraburkholderia sp. RL18-085-BIA-A
CGACGTGCATCCCGAGTTCGTCGAGCGCTGCATGCAGGAGATTCACGTGCTCGACGTGAATTAGCACACGCTCGACATGTTCGCCGCGAAAGACAAGAAAACGCTGCTTGCACATCTGCCCGACGTGTTCCGCGACGACATGCGCTCGCATTTCCGCGAGCAGCTGATCGATCTGTGGGACGGCAAGCTGTTCCAGCATCGCGAAGTGCTCAACTATCCGCTCGACGGCGGCGAGGTGCACGTGCACCTGCAATCCTCCGTGCTGCCCGGCCATGAGCGCGATTAGGACCTGGTGCTGGTGGCGCACACCGACATCACGGCGCGCAAGAAGGCCGAGGCCTACCTGGAGTTCCTCGGCAAGCATGACGTGCTGACCAAGCTGCGCAACCGCTCGTTTTATGTGGATGAGCTGAACCGGCTCGAACGCAAGGGTCCGTGGCCGGTGACGATCATCATGGCCGACTTTAACGGCCTGAAGCGCGTGAACGACCAGCTCGGCCACGCCGCCGGCGACGCGCTGCTGCGGCGCGCGGGCGAAGTCCTCGCGAAGGCGATGGAAACGCCGTTTCACGCGGCGCGCATTGGCGGCGACGAGTTCGCGATCCTGATGCCGGACACCGACGAGCGCGGCGGCGCCGCGATGGTCGATGCGATCCGGCAATTGGTGGAGATGAACAATCAGTTTTACCCGGGTTCGCCGCTGAGTTTTTCGATGGGCGCGGCGACGTGCCAGCGCGGCGACCGGCTAGAAGCGGGCGTGCAGCGCGCCGATCTGTTGATGTACGACGAAAAACGCACGCACTACGCGAACCAGCCAGCGGCGGATGCGGGCGGAAATTGAAGGCGACCGAACGTCGAGAAGTGCTGAAAGGCGCTACAGGCCCGCGCGGCGTGGCTGCAATGCCGCGCGCTGTCAGCACACTGCAAACCCATTCACCCGCTCGATCAGCCCGGCAACTTCGCCGCCAACACATCCACCTTGTTGATGCTCGGCGGCGACGCGAGCAGCTCGCCGGCCTTCGCCATCAACGCGGCCGCGACCTTGCCGTTCAGATGCGCGTCGCGCCCGGCTTCATCGTCGAACGCGTCGAAAATGCCGAAGCTGGACGGCCCCAGCTTCAGCGCAAACCACGCGGCGGTGGCCGGCTCCTGCTCCACGAGCGGCAGGCCGCCGAGCAGGAAAGCCTCGACCTCCTGCTCCTTGCCGGGTTTGGCTTCGAGATGAACATACAGAGCGAGTTTGACCATGACACGACTCCCGATGTGAGACGCAGACAGTGGATACGCTTTGCGAGCCTTCGCAAAACGCGGCGAATCAGCCGGGGCCGCTTCGCCGTCAAACGAGTATAGGCCGCGCTTCACTGCGGGCGCAGTTCGTGGTGCGCATCGGCACGAGGAAAGCGCAATTCGAAGCGCACCACCCCTCGCGCCGGACACACCACGCGCGCCGTGCCGCCATGCAGATGCATGATCGCCTTGACGATCGCGAGCCCCAGTCCGCTCGATTCGGTGAACGCGCTGCGCGCCGCGTCCGCGCGATAAAAGCGGTCGAACAGCCGGTTCAGTTGCGCTTCGGGAATCGGCTCGCCGTCGTTTTCGACCGCCACGGTCGCGCCCTCTGCGTCCTGCGTGCCGCGCAAACGCACGACCGTGTCGCTCGCGCCATAGCGCACCGCGTTGACCACCAGGTTGTTGATCGCGCGGCGGCACAGCAGTGGATTGACCGAGGCGGTGCCTTCGGCTTCGACTTCGAAGCGCATTCCGCGTTCGTCGGCGGGGCCTTCGAAATAGTCAGCGATCCTGATGAGTTCCGCACGCAGATCGACCGGCTCGCGCTCGACAGACAACGCTGCGTGATCCGCATGGGCCAGAAACAGAATGTTCTCCGCGATATGGCTCAGGCGACTCAGCTCTTCGAGGTTCGATTCGAGCAACTGCTGATATTCGTCAGGTTCGCGCGGTTTGGCGAGCGTCACCTGGGTCTGCCCGATCAGCGCGCCGACGGGCGTGCGAATCTCATGCGCGAGATCGGCGGCAAACTGCGAGAGCCGCTGATAGCCGTCGGCGAGACGGTCGAGCATCGCGTTGAATGCGTGTGTGAGCTGCCGCAATTCGACTGGCGCCGCGTCGCTGTCGAGCCGCACGGACAGGCTCGCCGGGCTGATCTGCGCGGCCCGCGCGGCAATCGTGCGCACCGGCAACAACGCCCGGCGCAGCACGTACCCGGCGAGCAAAGTGGCGGCCAGCATGCCGGTCAGCGTCGCCAGCAAGATGCGGTTGCGGTACTCGGCCAGCATCCGCACTTCCTGCGTCATCGGGTGGCCGGCGATCACTTCGACCTCGCTGCCGTCTTCACGCGCTCGCGCGGTGGCGATCGCCCAATGCACCGGCACGCCGTCCGGCAACCGCGTCTGATGAATGTCGGCCAGACTCGGCGGGCGGTCCACGGTGCCGACAGGCAACGGAGGCACTTCTACGTTCGCCGGGTTCACATCGACGAACGGCGCTTCGCCGGGCCGGCGAAACAGCAACACGTCCTGCTCCGCGCCGAGCATGGTTTCGAACAGCAGCGGCCGCTTCTTTAACTCGCTAACCGAATAAAGATCGCTCACGATCCGGCTGAAATGCTCGACGCGGCCCGCGAGCACGACATCGGCGCGGCGTTGCAGCGACACTTGCGCGGAATGGTAAAAGTACGCGCCGAGCGTGCCGATCACCACGCACGCGATCAACGCGAACAGCACCGTGGTGCGCGCGGTCAGCGAGCGTTCGGTCCAGAGTTTCATGCGCCGTCGCCGAACGTGTAGCCGATGCTGCGCACCGTATGGATCAGCTTCTTTTCGAACGGATGATCGACCTTGGCGCGCAGCCGCTTGATCGCGACGTCGACCACGTTGGTGTCGCTGTCGAAGTTCATGTCCCACACTTCCGACGCGATCTGCGAACGCGAGAGCGCCTCGCCCTGCCGGCGCACCAGCAGATGCAGCAGCATGAACTCCTTGTTGGTCAGCGGAATCTCGACGCCTTCGCGCGTCACCTTGCGGCGCAGCACGTCGAGCTTGAGGTCGGCGACCTCGAACACGTCGCTCTCGCGAATCACGCCACGGCGCAACAGCGTGCGAATGCGCAGCACCAGTTCGGTAAACGAAAACGGCTTGACGAGATAATCGTCCGCGCCGAGTTCGAGGCCGCGAATGCGGTCGCGGACCTGATCGCGCGCGGTCAGGAAAATCACCGGCAGATCGCGCCGCGCGCGCAACGCACGCATGATTTCCCATCCGTCGATGCCGGGCAGCATCACGTCCAGCACCACGAGGTCGTACGCGTGTTCGAGCGCCATGTGCAGGCCGTCCGTGCCGGTACGCGCGAGATCGACTGCATAGCCGCTCTCGCGCAAGCCCTTCTTCAGGTAGTCGCCGGTTTTCGGATCGTCTTCGATGACGAGGATGCTCATGGTGCTCGGTGCTCCAACGCAGGATTCGGCCCCAAGTGCGGCTGAGGCCGTGATTCGGCGGCGCAGTCCGGCGCGCGTAGCTACGCGGGACCTCGCCATCGCGATCATTTTACGTGGCGCCGCCGCGCCGTTCATGACGTTTTTGTCATCCGTCTGTCACTCTGCCGAGCCGGTTGGCCGCTAATCTGTCCCTATCGTTCACCACTCCGGAGCAGATTCATGAAGATCGTTTCCGCGCAGGCATTACGCGCACTCGTCGCCCCCGCACTCACCGCTGCGTTGCTCGTGACAACAGTTGCGGCTCATGCTCAAAACGCCGCGCCCACCGGCGTGCGCGGCACGGTGACCTCGCTCACCGGCGATCTGCTGAAGGTCCACACGCGCGACGGCAAGGATGTCGACGTGAAGCTCGCGGCCAACACGCCGATTCGCGGCGTCACGCTCGCCAACGTGAACGACATCAAGCCGGACAGCTACGTCGGCACCGCCGCGATCCCGCAGGCCGACGGCACGCTGAAGGCACTCGAAGTGCACGTGTTCCCGGCCAGCATGCGCGGCTCCGGCGAAGGCCATCGTCCGTGGGATCTCGGTGCGAACAGCTCGATGACCAACGGCACGGTCGGCTCGCTCGTGGTCAGCAACGGCCGCACGATCACCGTGAAGTACAAGGACGGCGAGAAGAAGGTCCTGATTCCGCAGGACGTGCCTATCGTCAGTCTGGAACCGGGCGACCGCTCGTTGCTGGTGCCGGGCGCGAAGGTCGTGCTGTTCGCGCACAAGGAAGCGGACGGCTCGATGGCGGCGAACTTCATCTCGGCCGGCGAGCATGGTGTCACGCCGCCGATGTAAAGCGGCGCTTTAGTCAGTCTTTGCCCGATCATTCGAACGGCCGCGTTGCGTCATAACGCGGCCTTCCACTTCCCGTTCGCCCCGCCCTCCTCGCTCATGTCCAAACCGCAAGCGCGCCTGCTCGTTCACCCGCTCGTCGTCCGCGTGACGCATTGGATCAACGCGTTCGCGATGGTCTGCATGGTGATGAGCGGCTGGGCGATCTACAACGCGTCGCCCTTCTTTCCGTTCAGATTCCCGGCGTGGGCGACCGTCGGAGGCTGGCTTGGCGGCTCGATTGCGTGGCATTTCGCGGCGATGTGGCTGCTCTGCGCGAACGGGCTGCTGTATCTGGCCTATGGCATCGGGAGCGGGCATTTCCGGCGCAAGCTGTTGCCGGTCCATCCACGCGATATCGCGCACGATGCGGCGTTAGCGCTGCGCTTGCGCCTGCCGCACGATACCGGCAAATACAACGCGGTGCAGCGCGCGCTGTATCTGTTCGTGCTGTGCGCCGGCGTGCTGCTGGTCGCGTCGGGACTGTCCATCTGGAAGCCGGTGCAATTCTGGTGGCTGACCGCGCTATTCGGCGGCTTCGATTTCGCGCGACGCGTGCACTTCATCGCGATGGCGGGCGTGGTCGGCTTTGTCGTCGTGCATCTGGCGCTGGTACTGCTGGTGCCGCGCACGTTGCCGCCGATGCTCACGGGGCGCGCCCGCCGCGCCGCGCATGAAGGGAGTCAGGCATGAGCGCATCAAAACCCGCTGCCACACGCAAGACGCGGATCGTACTCGCCGATCATCAGCCGCAAATCGAGCGGCTGCAACGGCGCCTCTTTCTGCGCTCGTCGCTCTCGATCGGCGCGCTCGCGATGCTCTCCGGTTGCAACATGCAGGACAACGACTCCGTCGACAAGGTGCTGTGGGCGATGTCGCGCTGGAACGATCGCGTGCAGGGCTGGCTGTTCGACCGCAACCGGCTCGCGCCGACCTATTCGGCCCGCGAAATCACCGACCCGTTTCCGTTCAACGCGTTCTATCCGGAATTCGACGCGCCGGATATCGACGGCTCGACGTATCAATTGGAAGTGTCGGGGCTCGTATCGGACAAGCGCAGTTGGAACCTCGACCAGCTGCGCGCGTTGCCGCAAGCATCGCAGATCACGCGCCACATCTGCATCGAAGGATGGAGTGCGATCGGCCAATGGCGCGGCGTGCCGTTTCGCACGTTCCTCGAACGCATCGGCGCCGATCTGACTGCGCGCTATGTCGGCTTCAAATGCGCGGACCGCTATTACTCGAGCCTCGATATGGCGACGGCGCTGCATCCGCAAACGCAGTTGACGCTCGATTTCGGCAACGCGCCACTGCCCGCGAAGTATGGCTATCCGCTCAAGCTGCGCGTGCCGACCAAACTCGGCTTCAAGAACCCCAAACATATCGCCGCGATCTTCGTCACCAATACGAATCCCGGCGGCTATTGGGAAGATCAGGGATACAACTGGTTCAGCGGCTTATAGCGGTTCGCAAGCCGCCGTCTTGCGTTCGACACGCCTAAACGGCAGTCACGTAACGCGCCACCGGCTTCTGCACGCGCGGCGGCGGCGCGTCGTAGACGGAGCGCATGCGTTTGACTTCGTCGACCGGACTGAGGCCGAACAAACGCTTGAACTCGCGGCTGAATTGCGACGCGCTCTCGTAACCGACGCGCGCCGCCGCCGCGCCCGCATTCAAACCGTCCTGCACCATCAGCAAACGCGCGTGATGCAAGCGCGTGGTTTTCACGTATTGCATCGGCGAAGTCGCCGTGACGGCCTTGAACTGCGCATGAAACACTGCGAGGCTCATACCCGCTTCTGCGGCAAGCGTATCGACGTCGAGTTCGCCGTGGTAGTCGGCATGAATGCGGCGCAACGCTTTCGCAATCCGGCCGAAATGATTCTGATGCGTGAGCGCCGCGCGAATCGCATCGCCCTGCTCGCCCGTCAGCACGCGATAACAGATCTCGCGCACCACGCCGGGCGCGAGAATGCGCGCGTCGAGCGGCGAAGCCAACGCGTCCATCAGACGCTGCACCGCGTTGCACAGCGCCGGGTCGAGCGGCGTCGAGTAGATGCCGACCGGCTCCTTCTGCGCGGCACCCTGCGTTTCGTTCAGCGCCATCAGCAATTCGGCGACCATGGTCAGGTCGACACGCACGGAGATCGCGAGGAACGGCTTCTCCGAACTCGCCTCGGTCTCGCATTCGAACGGCAGCGGCACCGACAGCACGAGGTACTGCTGCGCGTCGTACTGGAACACCTGATCGCCGAGAAAGCCGCGCTTGCGGCCCTGGCAGACAATCACGATGCTCGGCTCGTACATCACCGGCATGCGCGGCATCGGACGATTTGCGCGCATCAGGTTGACGCCTTCCAGACTCGAACGCGTGATGCCTGGAGCGGGAGCGAGTACATCGAACAATTCGATCACACGCTGCTGCGCGAGATCGGTCGTGGTGGGTTCAGCGGGGCGGGTCGACATGACGGTATAGTGACGGCCAGGAGAATAATGCTTGAAATTTAGCACCAAACCGCCTGTCGCGCTTCTCGCCAGGAGTTTTAGGCAAATCTTCAAGACATTCAGGTATTCCCGTACTCGCCGCCCGCTCCTATCATGGGAACCCTGCCGGATCGACTTTTTTCCGCGCTGCGCTGGCCCGGTTGCCCATTCAACGCTTCGACGAATTCGCCAACATCGCATCAACCACCGCCAGCGCCATGATCCCGGTTCATGCCAGGCTTCGCCGCATCGGCAACACGCGTTGCCCATCGCGGGCGCCTTACACCATCACCCTCTTTGCTGGAGCTACCCATGAGCACGACTTATGCCTATGCAGCGACCGCCGCTACCGCGCCGCTCGCCCCGTTCGAAATCCAGCGCCGTGAACTGCGCGCCAACGACGTGCAGATGGAAGTTCTGTTTTGCGGCGTCTGCCATTCCGATCTGCATCAGGCGCGCAATGAATGGAAGAACACAGTGTTTCCGGTGGTACCGGGTCACGAGATCGTCGGCCGTGTGACCGCGGTCGGTGCGGACGTGACGAAGTACAAGGCAGGCGACCTGGTCGGCGTCGGCTGTCTGGTCGATTCGTGCCGCACGTGCGCGAGTTGCGAGGAAGGTCTGGAGCAGTACTGCGAAAACGGTTTTGTCGGCACGTATAACGGTGTCGATCGCGTTGACGGTCAGATCACTTACGGCGGCTATTCCACGCAGCTCGTCGTGGACGAAGCGTTCACGCTGCGCGTGCCGGACAATCTCGACCCGGCCGGTGTCGCGCCGCTCTTGTGCGCGGGCATCACCACGTATTCGCCGCTGCGCACGTGGGGCGCGGGTCCTGGCAAGAAGGTCGGAATTGTCGGCCTCGGCGGACTCGGTCACATGGGTGTGAAGCTCGCGCGCGCGATGGGCGCGCATGTGGTGCTGTTCACCACGTCCCCGTCGAAGATCGAGGATGCGAAGCGGCTTGGCGCGCACGAGGTGGTGATTTCGAAGAATCCAGAAGAGATGGAAGCCCATCTGAACAGCTTCGATCTCATTGTGAACACCGTGGCCGCGCCACATGACCTGAATCCGTTTCTGAATCTGCTCACGCGCGATGGGACGATGACGCTGGTCGGCGCGCCGGAGCACGATCATCCGTCGCCACAGGTGTTCAATCTGATTATGAAGCGCCGGCGTCTGGCCGGGTCGCTGATTGGCGGGATTGCGGAGACGCAGGAAATGCTGGATTTCTGCGGTGAGCACGGGATTACTTCCGATATTGAAGTGATTCCGATGCAAGGGATTAATGAGGCTTATGAGCGGATGCTGAAGAGTGATGTTAAGTATCGGTTTGTGATTGATCTGGATTCCTTGCGGAAGTAAGTGGTTTTTTTGCCCGCGCAGCGGATTGGTTTTTTTGCGCCTGCGGCGCGGGCTTCTGTTGGGATTTTTTGTTTGCTGTACTCGCGTTGCGTTTTTTGGTTGTGCTCTTGAGGTGTTGGCCTTTCCTTGAGTTCACGGTGGTCTATTAGCGTTGCCCCTGTGCGGGGCGGCACTTACTTTCTTTGCTGCTGCAAAGAAAGTAAGCAAAGAAAGCGGGCTCAAACCGCTAACTCATAAGCGGGTCCCCTGGCTTGGAGGGGGTAGTGGTGCATCTGGAATCTGTGCGCTCGCACATTCCGCGTTAGTGACAAAGCCGTCATCCCTCCCACTCCGCACTGCGTGCGTCGCGGCCGGGCATGCAACGGAAACCCGTTGATGATTCGTTGTACAGCGGGCATCGGCTTCGCCTCGGCGAGGCCCCGAATAAGACCAATGATTTTATGAAGTACCGCGTCGGCGTGCGTAGCGCCGCCGGAGGTATGACTGCCTTGTCACTGACGCTGAATGCGCAATGACACAGATTCCAGATGCGCCACTGCCCCCTCCAAGCCAGGGGACCCGCTTAAGTGTTAGCGGTTTGAAGCCGCTTTCTTTGCTTACTTTCTTTGCGGCATGCAAAGAAAGTAAGTGCCGCCCCGCACAGGGGCAACGCTAATAGACCACCGCGAATTCAAGGAAAAGCCAACACCACAAGAACACACCCAAAGCACCACGCAGGCAAAAACCAAAACCCAAAACCCTACCTCGACTGGAGTTTGCACCGTGATTGACAGAATAACTGCAATGCGCACATTCATCCGAATCGTGGACACCAACAGCTTCACCCGCGCAGCGGAGTCGCTAAACATCCCGCGCGCGACGGCGACCACCATCGTGCAGAATCTGGAAGCCCTGCTCGGTACGCCGCTCCTCGCCCGCACCACGCGGCGTCTGAGCGTCACGCCCGAAGGCGCGGCCTACTACGAACGCTGCGCACAAATTCTCGCCGACATCGACGAAATGGAAGCCAGCATTCGTTACGCAACCGACAACCTGACCGGTCGTCTGCGCATCGAAATGCCGGGCGCCGTGGCAAGCGGCATCGTCCTGCCTGCACTCGACGACTTTCACGCCCGTTACCCGAACCTCGATCTGGCGATCGGCGTGAGCAACCGCACAGTCGATCTGATCTCCGAAGCAATCGACTGCAGCATCCAGCTCGGCGAATTGCCCGATTCGAATCTGGTCGCGCGGCAACTCGGCACGATCGAACACGTGACCTGCGCAAGCCCGGCCTATCTGTCTCGCTACGGCACGCCCGTCGCGCTCGACGATCTGCGCGGACACGTCGCGGTCAATTGCATGTCGCCGCATAACGGCCGCGAAGTGGACTTCGATTTCGAAGTGGACGGCGAAGCGCAAAACGTCAAGGTCGAAGGCTTCGTCAAGGTCAGCGACGAGCAGGCGTATCTCACCTGCGGACTGCAAGGCCTCGGACTGATTCAGCCCGCGCGGATCGCCGCGCAGCCCTACCTCGATTCAGGGCTGCTGCTCGAAGTACTGCCGCAATGGAAGCCCGTGCCGATGCCGGTTTCGGTCGCCTACGTCAAGAACCGCCGCGTGTCGCCGCGAGTGCGCGCCTTCGTCGACTGGCTGGCGGAGTTGTTCGAAAAAACGGAGCAGGTCGATCAGGATCTCTCGCGTGTGCGTCAATTGTTGCGCGGCCTGCATCCGGCCTGAGGCCGGTTGTATGCAGGCGCGCAACGCGCTGCGTCGCGTCAGTTCGGTAGCGTGACCGGCACCGGCCGAGTCAACAGATCCACGTAGAAATTGAAAAAGCTGGGATTGTCGAAGCGTTTGACGATCGTCATCTTCTGCAAACCCGCCGGCGGCGAACTCGTATAACCGGTTGCCTGGCCGTCATGGGCGCCGAAGCTCATATCCACGTCCACCCACTCGTCCACGGTCTGCGTCGCGAACGAAGGATGCATCAGATACGCGAGCGTCAGCGTGTCCCAGATGTTCGTCGTATAGTTCGGGTTCGTCTCGAAGCCGTTCTTGCCGTCAAAACCATAGCCGTTCAACGTCTTGAACAGTTGCGTGATGATGGTCTGCTTCGTGGGGTCGTGCGCGACCCGGTCGTAAAGCGTCTTATCCATCTGCACGGTGTCCGTCACGTCGAGCGGAATCACCACCTGTTTGATCGGCAGATGCAGCACGGCCTTTGCCGCTTCCGGATCGAACCACCAATTGAATTCCGCGGTCGGCGTGGTGTTGCCCGGCACGTCGATTGCACCGCCCATGTAGATGATCTGTTTGATGAGCGGCACGATCTCCGGATGCTGGCGAGTGGCGAGTGCAATGTTGGTCAGCGGCCCGATGGCGAGAATCGTCACTTCGCCCGGATACTGCTTCACTGAATCGACGATGAAATCGACCGCGCTCCTGCTCTGCACTTTGGTGTGCGTCGCGAAGCCGTCCGGCGGCGCGACGAGGTCGCTGTCCGAGGTCGGCTCGGGGGTGCTCCAAGCGCCGAGATAACCGTCGCCGCCGGGGAATTGCTTCAGCTCGGCCTGAATCGTCGTGAAGTCGTGGGACAACGCGTAATTGGCGCCCGCATACACGCCGATCTGTTTTTCGACGCCGAGACGCTCGACCGATTTCAACGCGTCAGACACGCCCTGCTTCAACCATTGATTGCCGGACACCACCGTAATACCCAGTACTTTCAGCGAGCCTTGTGCCTGCAATTGCGCGGCCATCACGCCGAGTTGGCCGTCGTCGCTCAGCGTGTTGTAGTCGCTGTCGATAATCACTTTGGGTGGGTTGGCAGCGGTGAGGTTATCTCCGCCGCATGCCGGAATGGCCAGAACGGCCGCGACGATTGTCATGCACTTCAATGCCACGAGAACTCGCCTCATTGATGTCTCCGTTTTTATCTCGCCGTGCCACGCGAGTAAGGAAGGTCATCATAGACAAAAACCTGTTGAAATCAAATCGTCATGCCTGATGGGTCATTCATGGAATCAGCTTGCGGCGGCGGAGATTATCGAAGATGCCGACAAACATCGTCCCAGTATCGATGAATTCGTGAAACCCAAAGCGCCGCGCCTTCGAACCGTCACCGAACATGTCGTAATTCCACGAGAAAACGAAATCGGCAAACCGCCATGACGAGACGTCCTGATATGCAACCGGCTGCAAGCCGTGCTTCTGCGTCATCGCATTCCACAACGGCGCCTTGTCGGCCATGATCGTCTCCAGCGACATGGGCAGGGGCGGCGCCACTTCGAGCTCGAAATAACGGGCGATCTTCGGCCACATGTCGTTCCAGCGGAACAGGTCGCCATTGCCGATGTTGAACGCCTGATTCGCGGCGCGCGGCTCGGTCGCGGCCCACACCGTCGCGCGTGCGAGCAGTCCGGCATCGGTCATTTCCAACAGCTTGTCGTACGCGCCCGGTTTGCCCGGAAAGCGCAACGGCAAGCCGAGTTCTTTCGACATCGATGCATACACGGCAATTGCCAGCGCCAGATTCATCGGATTGCCGAGCGCGAATCCACCCACCACTGCCGGGCGAAGCGCCGACCAGCTCCAGTGCTGGCCCGCCTGGCGCGTTTCGAGAAAGCGCTGCTGATCGAACATGAACTCCGGCGGCATGAAGTGCGCGTCGTCCTCGCGCGCCGGTGTTTTGAACGGACCAAGATGACCGCCGTAGACCTTGAAGCCCTGCATCAGGCTCACGTGCTGCAAATCAGGCGCTACTGGTTCGATCGCATCGAGCGTGTTGACGAGCATGGCCAGGTTAGGCGGCACCAGCTCAGCCCAGCTCGGGCGGTCCTGGTAAGCCGCGTAGAACACACGCGTGACGTGATCGAGACCACGCAGTTTTGCCCGTGCGTCGGCCGGGTCGAGCAGATCGGCCGCGATGTATCGCACCCGTTGCCGGTCCGCGCCGCCGCGTCGCGCGAGGCCGATCACGTCCCAATCGTCGCGCGTGGCAAGATGCTCGACCAGACTGCGCCCGATCACCCCCTGCGCGCCCACCACCAAAGCCACCTTCTTCGCTGCGTTCATTGCGGAACTCCGATCGTTGATTCGTTACGACCGCGCATGTCGTCCATGCCGTTCGGTAACCCAAAGATATCGGCACAACCGCGCTTTCGGTAGACTGCCCGCTGGCACATCACCTGTGAATTGAACTCACGATGGCACGTTTGGACGTGAACCGTTCCGGCGAACTCGAAGTGTTCGTGCGCGCCGTCGAACTAGGCGGTTTTTCGGCGGCGGCGCGCGCGCTGGGGATGACGCCGTCGGCGGTCAGCAAACTGGTAGCGCGCCTCGAAGCCCGCCTGGGCGCCCGTCTTCTCAACCGCTCCACCCGCAATCTGCAACTCACTCCCGAGGGCTGCGTGTTCTATGAGCGCGGCGTGCGCGTGCTTGCCGAACTCGACGAAACCGAGCGCGGTGCGGCCATCGGCGCCACGCCGCGCGGCCGTTTGCGCGTGCATGCGAACGTGCCGCTCGGCCGGCACTATCTGCTGCCGCTCGCACCCGCGTTTCTCGACGCGCATCCCGACATCACGCTAGATATCGTGCTGACCGATCAGGTCGTGGACTTGCTGGAGCAGCGTACCGATGTCGCGATTCGCAGCGGCTCACTAAAGGACTCGCAACTAGTGGCACGCAAGCTGGGCGACGCCAGCATGGTGATCGTGGGCGCGCCAGCTTATCTCGCGCGCCGCGGCACACCACGGACTCCTGCGGACCTGGACGCGCACAACCGGCTCGGCTTCGGCTTCGCGAGAACGCTCAACGGTTGGCCGCTACTCGATGCGCAACACACGAGGATCGAGGTGCCCGTGGCGGGGAACGCGCTCGCGGGCGACGGCGAGACGCTGCGCCAACTGGCGCTGGCCGGCGTGGGACTCGCACGGCTCGCCGAGTTTCAGGTGCGTGACGATGTAGCCGCCGGACGCCTCGTCGTGCTGCTCGACGCGTTCAATCCCGGCGACACGGAACCGGTCAACGCGCTCTATCTCGGCCAGGGCGGTCATCTCCCCGCACGCGTGCGCGCATTGCTGGATTTTCTGGCGGAGCGCATGCGTGTCGATTGATACGCATCGCTAACGACTGCGCCGCAACAGGGCGAAGCCCGTTGCGGCATCAGTCATCGCCGTAAGAAGCGCGGCTTGCGACTCGTTATTGCGACTCTTCGGCCCATACGGCATTCTCGCGGGCCATCAACGCGGTCGATGCCGCCGGCCCGAAGGTGCCCGACGTGTACCCGCGCGGCCGCTCGCCCGATTTGGACCAGCCTGCCAGAATCGGCTCGGCCCACGCCCATGCGGCTTCCAGTTCGTCGCGGCGCATGAAGTGCGTGAGACGCCCGCGGATCACATCGATCAGCAAACGCTCGTACGCTTCCGCGCGGCGCTCGGTGAAGGCCTGCTGCAAATCCAGATTCAGATTCACCGGCAGCATGTGCATGCCGCTGCCCGGCTCCTTCGCGAGCATCTGCAACTGGATCGATTCTTCCGGCTGCAGCTGGATCACCAGACGGTTGCCATAGTTGCGCCCGCCGTTCGGAAAGATCGAGAACGGCAGTTCGGAGAACTCGATGACGATCTCCGACACCTTCTTCTGCATCCGCTTGCCGGTGCGCAGGTAAAACGGCACGTTGGCCCAGCGCCAGTTGTTGATATGCGCGCGCAGCGCGACGAACGTTTCGGCGCGGCTGCCCGCCGGCACATTGTCTTCTTCGAGGTAGCCCGGCACCGCCTCGCCGTCCACGGCGCCCGCGGTGTACTGGCCGCGCACGGTGTCGCGAGTGATGTCCTCGGGCGTCATGGGACGCAGTGAGCGCAGCACCTTGAGCTTTTCGTCTCGGACCGCGTCCGGATCGAGCGACACCGGCGGCTCCATCGCGACGATGCACAGCAATTGCAGCAAGTGGTTCTGCACCATGTCGCGCAGCGCGCCGGTCTTGTCATAGAAGCCCGCGCGACTGCCCACGCCGACCGTTTCCGCGACCGTGATCTGCACGCGTTGGATATACGGCGCCTGCCACAGCGGGCCGAAAATCGGATTGCCGAAGCGCAGCACCATCAGGTTCTGCACGGTTTCCTTGCCGAGGTAGTGGTCGATCCGGTAGATCTGCGCTTCGCTGAAGTGCTTGCCGACTGCCGTGTTGATCTCCTGGGCGGAGGCCAGATCGTGGCCCAGCGGCTTTTCGAGCACGACGCGCGAATTGGCGTCGACGAGCCCCGCCGATGCCAGGTGATCGCAGATGTGCGTGAACAGATCCGGCGAGGTCGCGAGATAGAACACGCGGCGCACGCCCTCGCGCGATACGCTCTTCAGACGCTGGTAGTCGTCGGCCGTATCGACATCCATGCGCACGTATTCGAACAGCGCGAGAAATTTGTCCCATGCGACCGCGTCGAACGCTTTCTTTTCGATGAAGGGCTTGGCCTTCTGCTCCATGAATTCGGCGATGTACTCGTCACGCGACCAGGGCTTGCGGCCGATCGTGAGAATACGGGTCTCGGGCGGCAGATTGCAGTGCAGATGCGCCATGTACAGCGCGGGCAGCAGCTTGCGGAACGACAGGTCGCCGGTGCCGCCGAAGATGATCATGTCGAGCGGCAGGTCGGGTGTGGCTGAAGCGTGTTGGGTCGTCATAGCGCGGTCGCAGCGTCGTGATGGAGGAGGCATCGGTCAAGGGGACAGAAAAAGCGTGGGCGACATGCCCCGCGCCGGCGGACCGGCCTTTTTCCGGCAAATGCCTATGGTGCAACGTTTTGAGATAGTTTGCACGGCAACATCTGCCCCAGGTTGGCGCAAGATGCCAACAGGCGGTGGCAAGGGGCTGTTTTTATGGAGGTTTTGCGCCATTCGCACAGCGCTGCCCTCCCCTAGTGTCTTCAGCCCGCCGACAACGCCGCGCGCGCCACCCGGCACGCCGCCAGATCCCACGCCGCGCAGCCGACAGTTTTGAACACCACCGGCGTCGCCGTCGGTAACAGCGCCGCGGTTTCCAACACCCCGGCAATCCCGCCCACCTTCGCCCAATCCACGCCGGCCTGGATAAAGTCGCCAGCCTCGTGCTTCGCGCCGGCCGGGTCGTCGACGAAAAGCGAGCTGGCGCCGAGGGTGCGCGCGCCGATCTCGGCCATCGCCGGCGTGAAGGCGCCTACTCCGATGACAAGCCGCCCGGCACGCGCCGCTTCGTCGTAGACGGGCTGTTTGCTGGTGGTCAGCGCGATCACTACATCGGTCGAGTCGGGAATCGTCGCGCCCGCGACCGGTTGCAGGTCATGCGCGCTGCCGCGATGCGCGGCGCAAAACGCCTCGGCCCGCGCGGGCGAACTGCCCTTCACCCGCACGCGCGCGTCGGGGAACAGTTCGCCGATCGCCTGCAGATGGTTGAGCGCCTGCGTGCCCGTGCCGATCAGCAGAAATTCGCGCGGCGCGCTCGCGGCGAAAGTCGCGACGCCCAGCATCGACATCGCCGCGGTACGGCGGCCCGTCACGGTCGGCCCGTCGAGGACGAACAGCGTCTCGCCAGTATCGACGTCGAAGGCCATGACCTGGCCGTGGATCGTCGGCAGATTGCGCGCGCGGTTGCTCGCGCACACGTTGACGAGCTTGTGGATCGCGAGGTCCGCCGCGGTGGCCGGCATCGACAGCATGATGCCGCCCGCGTTGAGCGGCACGACGAGCCGTTCGGGACTCACGATGCGCTGCTCGGCATAGTCGATGCACGCGCGCTTCAGCGCGTCCACGAGGGTCGCATACGGAATCAGCCGCGCGGTCGCGGCGGCGTCGAAAATCTGCATGGTCGGGCGGGTCATGAGCGGGGTCGTTCCAATCCTGGTGCGGGGTGGGTTCGGATTCGGCGCATTGCGGACACCCGGTCGGTGGGCCGCGTGCGCGCGGGCTGAAGTGTGGATGAGTCGCGCGCGACTCATCGCAGACACTGCATCACCGTAACCGACCACGGCGACGATGACCAGTCACACCGAAAATGCCCGCGGTTTTACGATTGAGTGCCCGATTGGACTCGCGGCTGAGGGAGCGCGGCCGGTCGGGGGCACCTCGCGGCCGGTCGGGACGAAGCTCAGCGAGCGCGAGAACGCGCGGCGCTCACGCTGCGATCAAGCCCGCAAGCCAAGCCACGCATCACAGCCCCGATCAACCCGCGATTCGAGCCACGCACAACACCTGCGCGCCGCGCTTGCGTCAATGCGCAAACTCCTCACCCCATCCGTCACTGCGACGCGGGCTTATCATCGCCTTTCTTGCCGCCTTTGAACATCGCGCGACAGGCGGGGCTCAGTTCGTCGATGTGCTGCTTCATGCAGGCGGTGATCTTGTCTTCGTTGGGAATATCGGCTGCGCAGAAATGCATCGCGTCGCCGCGACAGGCTTTGGCCTGGTCATCTCGGCTTGCGGCGTTCGACGAGGCGGCGGCGCCAAGAGTGAAAAGGCTGGCAGCAAGCAGGCAGTAGGTTCGTTTCATGTCGGTTCCGATTTCGCAAAAGACGACGAACACACTGAAGCAGAAAACGGGCCCGATCACTGTGCGAGGCGCGCCGATCTGGCGGGTAACACGTTGCCCGACTCTGCCCGATCGTTGCCCGACAACTCGCCGGACGCCGCACCGGCTACCCCGCACGCGCCGCGCCTAACGGACAATCCGGCGCAGCACCATCCCGCGCCCCGCATAGAAGCGAGCCATCGTGACGAACGGCAGGTACACGTCGGCCTGATGCGGCGCGATGCCCGATGGATTATGAAACCATACGCCGTTGCGATCGCGTCCGTGCAGCAGAATCAGATGGCCGCCCTGGCGCTGATTCGGCCGGTCGGGATAGCGGATCTCCGGACTCACCGAGACGATCGCCAGCGTATCGGCGGCGAGCCGCGCGGCGATCTCTTCGAGCGGCGCCTTCGGCAGCACCACGACCCGCACTCCAAACGTGCCGCCCACCCAGTCGGCAAACGGCCGGTAGATCAGGCCGTCGACGCCGCCGTCCTCGCGCATCCGGTACACGCCATGCCGCAGTGCTTCGTCGAGCAGCGCGTCGCGCGGCGCGTGCCCGATGCGCCAGTAGTCGAGCGCGGATTCGAGGCAGGTCAGGCCGCACAGGCGTTTGGCCCAGAAACGGTAGCGCTGCGGGTCGACGAAGCCGCTGCGCTGCCAGTGCGGATCGTCGCACGGGTCGCCTTGCCGTTCGACGATGTGCCGAACCCATTCGGGGCTGCCCCATTGCGTGTAATACGGAACGTCGGCGTGGCGGACTGTCGGTTCGTGCATTGAGTTCATTGGACGTGCGTCAGGATGAGGGACATGTTCACAGCATGCTGCGCGGCCGTTGCATCGTGCCGCCGAAGAAGCGCTGCAAACGGAACGCCGACAGATCGAGCGACGCCTCGCCGCCGTCGTTCATTTCGGCGAGCAGCTTGCCGACGATCGGCCCCATTGCGAAACCGTGGCCGCAAAAGCCGGTGGCGATCGTCAGGCCGCGCACCTGTGGCGGCGCATCGATCACTGGAATGCCGTCCGGCAGCACGTCGATCAGGCCGGCCCACGATTCGACCACCTGAGCGTCTTTCAAGGCGGGGAACAGCGCGCGCAGTTTTTTCAGTGCGCGCGGCGCGTGACCCACGTTGGGCCGCGGATGCGGATCACGCGGATGCAACACGCGCTCGCCGGCCGGCACGACGCCCGGCAGGCGCTCGCGCAGATCGCGCAGACACGCTCCATTCAGATGGAAGCTGAACTTCTCGCGCTGCTTCCACAACTCGGGCAAAAACTACTTGAGCGCGCGGAAATGGCCGAGCGTCATGTCGACGTCGACCTGCATGTCGTCGGCCAGATTGATGGCGCCGTTCGCGCGCTGGCGCACCCCGAGGCCGTGGCCCCAGAAGGTGGACGCGGTGATGCGCGGCAGCGGGTTGGTGCGCATGCAGGTGCCGCGCACCGCCTGCTGCGGCAGTTCGAGCCCGAGCGTGTCGAGCAGCCGCCAACTGCTGGCGCCCGCCACGCAAATGAAGCGCGAGGTGCGCAGCGTGCCGCGCTCGGTGACTACGCCGGCAATCGCGCCGCCCGCCCGTTCCACGCCGAGCACGCCGCAGCCTTCGAAAAACAGCGCGCCGGCTTCGGCTGCCCGCGCCGCGAAAGCGGCCGCCACCCGGCGTGGCTCGGCCTGGCCGTCGCTTGGGGTATAGAGGCCGCCGAGCGCCGGGCCTTGCATGCCGGTCACGACCGTGTCGATCTGCTTGCGATCGAGCGTGCGCGTGTCGAGCCCGTACTGGCGCGCAACGTCCATCCATTGCTGGAACGAAGTCCAGTCCTCTTCATCGGACGCTACGTAGAGGCAGCCGCCCTGACGCCATTCCAGATCGAAATTCAACTCGCTTTCGAGTTCTTTCCATAGCGGGATGCTGGCCATCATCAGCGGCACTTCGGCGGCTTCGCGGCCCTGCTGGCGCACGAAACCCCACGCCCGCGACGACTGCTGCCCGGCGATCCGCGATTTGTCGAGCACCACCACCGACAGGCCGCGGCGCGCCAGATAATAGGCGGCCGCGCAGCCCATGATGCCGGCGCCCGCGATCACCACGTCGGCTCGACTCGGGAATGGTTGATCGGCGGAGGTGAAGCTTGCGTGCAGCGGGTAAGTCGTGGTCATCGGGCGGATCGGTTTTAAGTGTGGGCATAATCTTCGCAGGCACCCGCGTTGTCCGCAATGCCGCCGCAGCGGGCGCAGCGGACCGGGAGGGACCGGGGTGGTGCGGGCGGTACATCGAATGCCGGCGCGTGAACGACATTTATGCGCCACACAGATATTTGCAAAATATTCGTCTAGCAGATATTCACAAAATATTCGCGAGACGAATATTTGACAAATATTCGTGAGACGCATAAATTGCATTTATTCGTCTCACAGATAATCCGCCATGCTCCACCTCATCGCCACACCAGATCAGATGGCCCAGCTGCTCGCCGCCAGCCGGCGGCAAGCCGGCCTTACGCAGGCCGAGGCCGCCGCGCGCATCGGCGTCAGCCAGAGCCGCATTTCCGCACTGGAAACCGATGCCGAGCCCCTCACGCTCACCCAGCTGCTGGCGCTGTGCGGCATCTACGGCCTGCAACTGCAATTGCGCGACAGGAGCGAGCCGGTGCCCGAGCCGGCACCCGGCGTCGAGTGGTGATCATGGCCCGGCAAACCCATTCACGGGCGCTTTCGGTGTGGGCCAACGGTGAACGCGTCGGCGTCTGGCGCCTGCCCGTGCGCGGCCCGATGGAATTCGCCTACGATCCCGCGTGGGTCGCGTCGCCCGCGGGCCGGCCGCTGTCGCTGTCGCTGCCGTTCACGCCGGGCAACATGGCGCAGAAAGGGCCGCGCGTACTCAACTATTTTGACAACCTGCTGCCCGACAGCGAAGCGATCAGAAAGCGCATCGCCCAGCGCTACCAGACCGAAACGCTCGACGCGTTCGACCTGCTGCAAGCCATCGGCCGCGATTGCGTGGGCGCCGTCCAGTTGCTCGCGGAAGACGACGCGCCGACCGGCGTCAACCGCATCGAGGGGACGCCGCTTTCAGACGACGAGATCGAAGCCCTGCTGGCGCGCACGGTCAGCAGTCCGGCGCTCGGCGCGCCCGACGAAAGCGACGACTTCCGCATCTCGCTCGCCGGCGCGCAGGAGAAAACCGCGCTGCTGTGGCACGACGGCAAATGGCAGCGGCCG
Source organism: Paraburkholderia sp. RL18-085-BIA-A (assembly GCF_046027075.1). Taxonomy (NCBI): domain Bacteria; kingdom Pseudomonadati; phylum Pseudomonadota; class Betaproteobacteria; order Burkholderiales; family Burkholderiaceae; genus Paraburkholderia; species Paraburkholderia sp. RL18-085-BIA-A. The sequence continues at coordinate 19,930 of NZ_JARESU010000093.1, forward strand.
CATGGCGCCACGCCCACCACGCATATTTTCAAGCTGCCGCTCGGTCTTGTTGGCAACAAGCTCGCCGATCTCAGCACGTCGGTCGAAAACGAGTGGCTGTGTCTACGCATTCTGCGCGCCTATGGCTTGCCAGTCGCGAACTCGGAGATCGTCACGTTCGGCAAGCAGCGCGTGTTGAGTGTGGAGCGCTTCGACCGGCAAATGCATTCGAGCGGGCAATGGCTGTTGCGCCTGCCGCAGGAAGACTTCTGCCAGGTGTACGGCGTGCCGTCGCATCGCAAATACGAAAACGAAGGCGGCCCCGGCGTGCTCGACCTGGCGCGGATTCTCCAGCAATCGGTCGCGGCGCGGCAGGACATCGAAACGCTGCTGGCAAGCCAGATCCTGTTCTGGATGCTGGCGGCGCCGGACGGCCACGCGAAGAACTTCAGCATCCGCCTGCTGGCGGGCGGCCAGTTCCGCCTGACGCCGCTTTACGACGTGATGTCGATCTGGCCGGTGGAGGGCAACGGCCCCAATCAGTGGTCATGGTTCAAGGCCAGACTCGCAATGGGCATGTGGTCACGCAGCAAGCACGATGCGTTTCGCGACGTGCAGCGGCGCCACTTCAACACGATGGCGCTGAAATGCTCGTATGGCGGGCACGCCGAGCCGTTGATCCAGCGGCTGATCGATGAAACGCCAGACGTGATCACGCGGGTCTCGGCGGAATTGCCCGAGCGCTTTCCGGGCAAGGTCGCCGAACGGATTTTCAAAGGACTGAAAAGCTCGGCGGCCAGGCTCGAAAAAATGCCGGCGGCGTAGCCTCATGCAGGCGGCGGCGCGGGTTGCGCGCGGGCGATCCAGCGCCACGTGCCGCGCCGGACATCCAGCAACCGCACCCGCCGAACGCATTTCCTTACAGATATTCACCGTTTCACCGGTAAAATACTTTTTATGCCAAACAGATAAAAATCGGTGGAATGTCGGTTGTTCTCTTGCACTCATCGCCCCAGCGGTGGTCCTACAAAAATACAAATCGCGATCATTTTTGCGGTACGTTTGTGGTCCCCCAGCAAAGCCGGTCGACATGCATCGACGATGCATGGTCGCGCTGCGCGTGCCGTATCGCACTCCCCCAGCACACTTTAAGACGGTGGATTCTCACGCAGTATGGCCAACGAAACAAACTCACCTGACTCAATCGCAGTTGCCGAGCGCGTGCGCGAGTTGATGAGCCGGCACGGAATCGGCAAGCGCCAGCAAACCACCGAGCTTTGCCGCATCCTCGATCTGAGTTTTTCACAGGGGCACCGCAAGCTGCGCGGCAACAGTCCGTGGACGTTGTCACAGATCAAGAAAGTCGCCGAGGTGTTCGGTGAACCCGCCGCCCAGCTGTTCGGCGCGCAGTCGCTCGATCCGGGCATGGTCGGCGCGATCGCCCAGGAAGCCGTGTTCTGCATCGGCGCGGTCGAACTGGCGTGCACCGCCTGGATCGGCGCCGCGCTCGAACCGGGCAGCCGCCCGGAATTCGTCGCGTATTCGAAGCTCGGCCAGTGGCGCGTGGCGCGTCACGACGGCACGCTCTACCAGAGCGCGTACGAGGTCCACAAGATCGAGATTTATCCGCGCCGCGCCGAGACCGACAAGCCGACCATCGCCGTGGTCGACGACGATCAGGCGAGCGCCGACAACCTGCGCGACTATCTGGAGCGCAGCGGTTTCGCGGCGGTGGCGATCTATGGCCTCACGGCTTTCGCGGAACAACTGCAAACCCAGGTTTTCGACGGCGTCGTGATCGATTGGTTGTTCGGCGCGCAGACTTCGGCGGCCGCGATTCAGGCGGTGCGCGCGTCGGAGAATCCGGACGCACCGATTTTCGTGCTGACCGGCGAATTGCTGACCGGCAAGGCCAGCGAATCGGAGATCAGCCAGGTGATCCGCAATTACGACGTCGCGTGCTATGAAAAGCCCGCGCGCATGGCGATCCTTGTCGCCGATCTGTCCAAGCGGCTGAACCGGCCGTAACGCTGGTCACAACAGCGTCGGTCGAAGCCGCGCCGCAACGCGACTGAAGGTGCGTGCCCGGGTTGATACCCACTTTCACTCCCGCACTCCGCGCTTCACACGCACAAAACGCCCCAGCCGCACCGCTCGCGCCGCGTGTCACACCGGATGCCGCGAAGCCAGAGCCCGCTGCAACGCGTTGCGCAAATCCTCGTAATGTACCGGCTTTAACAACGCGTCGAAGAACGGCCGCGAGCCGTGCGTTTCCCCGCTATCCTCCGCCGCACCCGCTTCTGGCGCATAAGCGCTGACCACGATCACCGGCACGCCCGACGACGGCCCGCCGCGGCGCACGAAATCCGCGAGAAACGTATAGCCGTCACGCTCCGGCATATGCAGGTCGAGCAGCACCACGTCGCAGCGGCGCGTGTCGAGCCACGCGAGCGCGGCGTCGGCGGTGGCGACGGCGTGCGCGTCGAAACCCATGTGCACGACCATTTCGCAGAGTGATTCGCGAATCAGCCGGTTGTCGTCGATGATCAGCACGCACGGCCGCGCGCCGCCGGGCTCGGCTTGCGCCGCCACGCCGGCCGGCCGCGCGGCTGCGACCGGCGTGACCGGGATCGTCACGGTGAAAGTGGTGCCCGCGCCCAGCGTGCTCGCCACGTCGACCGCCCCGCCGAACAGTTTCACCAGCCCCTGGACGATGGCGAGCCCCATCCCCGCGCCTTCGAAGCGGCGCGTGCGCGACGCGTCCAGTTGCGTGAACTCCTGGAAGATCAGCGGAATCTGCGCCGGCGGCACGCCCGGCCCGGTGTCGCTGACGACGAAAAGCAGCACCGCCGGCTGCTGCCGCAATTGCACCCGCACCGTACCGGTCTCGGTGTAGCGGATCGCGTTGGTGACCAGGTTGTTGACGATCTGCCGAATCCGGTGCGGATCGGAATCGACCAGACCGCTCATGCCGCTCGCGTCGCTTTCGAGCTTCAGACCGCGCGCGGCGGCCGACATCGCGTGTTCGTCGACGATCGACGCGAGCAGCTCGCGCGGCTCGAAATGCTCATAGCGCAACTCGAGCTTGCCGGCGCCCAGACGCGCGTAGTCGGTGAGGTCTTTCATCTGCGCTTCCAGATGCCGCGCCGCGGTTTCGAGCCGCTGGATCACCTTGCGGTCGGCCTCGGAGTGGTAGTTGAAGCCCAGCAATTCGATCGACGACACGATCGCATGCAGCGGCGTGCGCAGCTCATGGCTGATCATGCCGAGGAACGCGTCCTTGGCGAGACTCGCCTCGCGCGCGGCCAGGCTCGCCTGGTGTTCGGCGGCGAGCGCCGCGTGCTGCTGATGCATCAGACGCGTGCGGCGCCGGCCGTTGAGCACCAGCAGCAGCGTCGCCGCCGCCGACAGCAACAGCAGCAGCAGGCCGCCCGCAAACAGCATGCGCCGCTTGTTGATGAAGTCACGGTTCATCGCCTCGCGGTCGGCGACATCGGCAAAGCGGCGGCTCAGCGCCAGATCGTTGATCTCGTTCCAGTGCTCGCGCATCTGCCCGACGATCTGATTCGCGCGAGCGTGGTCCTGCGGCAATGCATCGACCGCGGGTCGGATGTCGGCCAGCAGATGATCGAGCGAGTGGATTTCGTCCAGTTGCCGTTGCAGCAACGCGAGTTGCGTGCTCAGCCGGTCCGTCGAGCCGGCCATCACGTGCAGCTTCGATTGCAGCAACTGGTAGCGCAGCATCAGCCGCTGATAGTCGCCGTCGACGCCCGACTGATACAGCAGCAACTGATTCTCGAACCGCGCGTAGGCGATCTGCAACTGCGCGGCGTCCCAGTAGAAGCCGTCGTAGGTGCCGGTCAACTGCTCGGTGGCGCGTGGGTTGAGCAGGTTCGCGTACAGCAGATAGCCAATCGCGCCGGCCGGCGCCGCGAGCGCGGTCAGCCAGATCAGCACGTAGAAGACGTGGCGCCACGGACGGCGCGCTATTTGACGATGAGGGCCTTGATCTGCCATACGAATTTTGAATCGCCCAACGCGCCCGTCAGTTCACCGGGGTACGCGTCACGCGGGTAGATAAGGAACAGCGGCCCGAAATCGCTGATCTTCAGACGCTGGCCGTTCATGCTGTACGCGACGACCACGCCGTAGCGGTCGCAGTCCGACACCGGCACGGTGTAGGTGTAGTCGTCGAGCGTACGGAACTCGACCTCGGTGCCATAGGCGCCGACGGTCTTCAGAATATCCGCGAGCAGCGGTCCTGTGAAGGTGGAGCGCGGCGTCCACGTGGTCGCGGTCGTGATCGAATGGACCGGCAGCGCGAGCAGTTGAGCCTCGGTGAAGTGATAGGAATGATGTGCGGCATCGTTGGTCTTGCCGATCTTGCCCTCGACGTCGAGTTCCAGCGTCGAAGCCGCTGGCTGGGCCTGCGCACCCCATGCGGCCAGTGCGAGGATCACGCTCATCGCCCCGCGTGCGCGCCTGGATGCGCTGTTTCTGTCATGCCGCAATGCAATCACCGTGGTCACCTGTTTTTATCGGTTGTCTTATCTGTAGTCTTTTGCTGGCGGGGTCCGGCGCTGCGCCGAGGCAGTCCGTCACCGCTCCTGTATCGATTCGTTGCCCGCGAGGTCGGCGTAAGCGCCATGCCCGACGGTGATGCGCGTCACCCCGACACGCGATCTTTGAACCGCATGCATAATATCGCCAAAAATTCTCTGTCTCAAAGCAGCACAGCGCCGCTTCGCCGCCGGGCCTGGCCACCGAGCCCGGGCCGCGCCCGTAAAAGACACCCGCCCTACGCGCGCCACGCGGCGCCACCCGAGCCATGAACAAGCCGGTTTTGCCCCTCACGTATGAACAGCTCGATCACTGGATCGAATCGCTGCAGCCCGCGTTGCTGGCGGAGCGCTTCACGATGGCGATCGGTATTCTGCGCGGCGGTGCGCCGCTTGCGCTGATGGTGTCGCATGCGGTCGGCACGCCGGTCGCGTTTCTGCGCTACGAGCGCCAGTCGCGCGCGGTCGCGTGGGATTCGACGCTGCCGATCCCGCCCGCCGGTTCGAAAGTGCTGCTGTGCGAGGACATTGCGGGGCGCGGCTTCACGCTGACCGACTGCATCGCGTTTCTGCGCCAGCAGGGACTCGATGTCAGGACGCTGGCCGGCGCGGTGGACGACCTGAGCCGCACGCAACCCGACTACGCGATCGATGCGCGCGGCTACTTTGCGCTGTTTCCGTGGGAGCGCCAGGCCTACACCGAGCGCTATCGCGCGGACTGGGAACGGGTCGAAACCGGCAGTGCACCGGCGATGGCGGACGACCACGAATACGCGACGTATGCGATCGACCTCGACGGCATTCTGCTGCCCGACGTGCCGCTTGCGCGCTATGACGAGGATCTCGCCGCCGCGCTGGCCGAACGCGATGCGCTGCTGCCGTTCGACGTGTTGCCCGGCATCGATCTGCAGCGGGTTCGCACGATCATCACCGGCCGCCCGGAACTGGATCGCGCGCGCACCGAGGCGTGGCTCGCGCGGCATGGCTTCGGTCATATGCAACTGGTGATGCGCACGCCCGACGCGCACGACGAAAGTCCCGCCGGTGCCGCCGCGCACAAGGCTACGGCTGCGTTGCGCGGCGGGGTCACGCATTTTGTCGAGAGCGATCCGGTGCAGGCGCTGCTGATCGCGCAGCAGGCGCCGCTGTTGCGCGTGATCTGGTGGGATGCGCTTACGCGCACCGGGATGCTGGTTGGTGCGCGGGCGTGGAGTTGATTGAGTGACGGGTGGTCTGAAGCTTCGGCGCGGGGTTGAGGGCGTTGGGCGCCGCGCCTACGGATTTTATTTTGGGCTTGGGCTTGGGTCGAATGCCCGACCGTGAACAGAGCGGCCTGAACTAGCGCTAGCTCTCTCTCGCTTCCCTGCTCTCCTTGCCATCCCGCAATCGCAAATGCCGCGCGGCCCGCTGCGACGCGACGACGATCAGCTTCATCGTCGCCCGCGTGGCGCCGACGAACAGCTTGCGCGCAATACGCTCGTCGAACGCATCGAAGTCGATCTCGGTGAAAATCACGCACGGCGCGGCCTGCCCCTTGAAGCGGTAGATCGATTCGAACAGCACATCGCCTTCGCGGTACTCCGGGTTGCCGAACAGATCGTACTTGCCGGTGAAGCTGCGCAGCCGATGCGGGCCGAGATGATTCTGCGCGGTCATCGCCGAGCCTTCGCGGCCGCGAAACGACAGCACCACGATGTCCTGCTTGCGAAAGCCGAGCGACAAAGCCTGCGTGATCGCGCGCTTGGTCGCCTCGATGCTGGCTTCGGCCGCCTGCGCTTCGTCGTAGACGGACAGCGAAATCTCGGAGCCGTCGAATGGACTGCCGGACGCGAGCGCCGCCGCGAGCGGCACCGACGCGCCGACCACATCGCGCACATAGTCGAGAATGTCACGCGGACTGCGATAGTTGGTGGTCTCCTTCAACGTGGTCCAACCCGGCAACGCCACCGGCTCGCGCATATACAGATTCTGCAGCGGGTCTTCGAGCCACCACCACGCGGCGCCGGGGCGCAACAGCCGCTCGAGCGCGGCGACCCACGGCTGCTGGAAGTCCTGCCCTTCGTCGACGATCAGCACGTCGAACTGCCAGCGCGGCTCGATCGGCGTGTCAGCGAACATCGTCTCCAGTTGCCCGAACACCTGGCCGGACTGGAAATCGGGCTTGAGGCCCGCGTCGCGCGCTATCCAGTCGCATAGCTGGTGATAGTTCGCGACCTTCGCCTCGGGCGGCGCGACCCGCGCGATGTGATCGGCGAGCGGCCGGTTGAAGCACACGTATAACGGCCGCTGGCCGCGCGCCACTGCCTCCTTCATCACCTGCACCGCCAGTTGGGTCTTGCCCGAGCCCGCAGTGCCGATCACGCGCAGCCGGAACGGCGCGAACTCGAGCCGCCGCGCCCATGTCGCGAGTCCGCCCGCGAGGCGCGTGACAAGTGTGCCCGCCTGGCCGACCAGCGCGCTCGTGTCCGGCGTGAGCGCGAGTTCGTCGGCGAGAAAATGATGGATCTTCGACGCGCACGCAAGGCGCGGCTCGTCGGCCGGCAGCGCTTCGCGGATCACCGCCGCGAGCCGGTCCTTGCGCGCCGCGTCGACGATACGCGATGGGTTAACGCCGGCAATCGCCACATTCCTGACGATGTGGTCGGGGCAGTACAGCAGTTCCTCGATGAAATAGGTACCGCCGCTTTCCCTGATTGACAAAATCTTGTCAATTCCCAAGACTATCACTATACATGGTTGTTTTTACAGGAGAAAGTCTGGTGGCTTCCGCTGAAAGCCTCCCCGAAAATGAACTGACAATTGTCAGTCGACGGCTCTATCGCGTGAAGAAAGAGGAATGGGAGTCACCGCAAGACCAGTTTCTTCGCATCGAAGGCACCGCACTTTCCGCCCTGCTGACCGCTTCGAACGGTTCGCCTCATGTCCGAGACGTATGCCTACGAGTTCTACTCCTGTTCGATTGCATGCTGCGGGTGATGGGCGAACCCGACCTTAGTTCGCAAGTCGCATTCGCTACGGAACGTTTCAAATCGCTCCAATCGCTGTTCTATGGTGCGCTAGGCTCCGAACGCTTCATCAACGTGTCCCGCGCCACTCGGACTTCTTGGGCGCACACCTTCCAAAAGCTTATCGCACGTCTCAGTGATGAAACACCTGTAATGTTTTCGGACCACATCCAGACGTACAGCTCAGAGATTCCTCCAGAGCTTGTAACGGCATTCGAGCAAGCTGACCTCGACGACAACGAGGTAAAGAGGTTAAGTCCGTTCCTGCTGACGCCCAAATCCGGCATTGATTACAACGTCCCGCTTAGTGACATGCCACCCGTCCTTGGCGACGCTTTCACCGAAGCGTTTCATGACGGGTTATGCGCGATTGCCGCGCCAAAAGCGAAAGACACCGCTCTACGCGACTTCGGCGCCACCTTTGCCCGCTTCGTTCGCCATCAAGCGTCTATCGGGAAGACCGCTACAGTTGACCAGCTCCTAAACCCAACCTTCGTTCAGCTCTGGCTAGTTGACTTCATGGAGTATCACTTCATGAAGATGGTACGTCGGCAAACCTTGGTCCAAGAAGGAACCTTGCCATCCCTTCAGAAACTCTGGAGTCGCTACGCCAATTACTGGAAATCGCTTGCCGACAAGGGAGTTGTTGCCGCGCCGGCAAGTGCTTTTCCAGAAGGTAATCCAAAGCTTCTTGCGGGCACCGCTGTGGCCCATCGAAAGTTGGTTCCCGCAGCTGACGGAGCCACGACCCTCGTTACTCAAAAGCTCATTGTCCCTGTTCCGCTAGATGTCACCGACGAAGAGGCCACACTCCTCGTATTCAAGCACCTCAAAACTGCCTTCGACACAACTCAATCGTGGTTGCGAGAGCACGTGGACAAATTCTTTTCGGACTATGACCGAGGCGTGGAGCTCGCGAACACGGTCAAGTCACTATCGCCAATTAAAGAATTCAACAAACTGAGATACAAAAAGCGGAAGGAGCTTCGAGGCATCGCACTTGCAGTGAAATATTTCAAGTCTGAGCATGATGGTTATGTGGATACGTCTCGAAACGACACGCCCATATATCCTCGCCGCGCAGCCCGCGACGGTCCTCCCAAAGAGTTGGTCTCTCGTTATCTGGGGTTGCCCTCCCGACGCGACGCAATGGCGTTCATGGCGTATTTGGCAACGCTAGACGGTCGGTTTTCTGAGTCAGCTCTTTCAGACGCAACGTTGCTCGACGTGAACGGCAATCGCATCAACGCCGTCGAAACCGATGCTGGATTAACGCTCACGGTGTTAAAAGAGCGCGATGCCGGCGATGGATGGCACCACGTAACCCTGAAGGGAGATGCCGCCGACTACGTTCGCCGCTGGATTCAACTGACGACCCCATTGCGGACTTACATGGAAGACCATGACATCCCGGGTTGGCAAAATCTGTTCATCTATGTTGGCAATCCGCTCGGACCAGCTGGATATTTCGGACGCGCGAGCAATGTAAGCAGTTGGTTTCAACAGTTCGCCAAGGCGAACAAACAGCATCTTGGGTCTCTCTCAAATCAAATAACCATTGCCCGTATCAGGTCGTCGCGCGGCGTTCTCGTGTTCTTGGAGACGATGGACTTAGCCAGGATGGCTCGAGAGTTGGGAAACGACAGCGAAACCTCATTGCGGCATTATCTTCCGGACTCCCTGTGGGAGTACTTCGCAACACGATGGCTGAGAATTTTCCAGAATCTTCTCATTGTAGAGGCGACAAAGGGCACGCCCTACATGCAGAGAGCGCTGCATTTCCATTCGGCTGCGGAGATGGATGAATTCCTGAAAAACCATGCCCTCGCCCCTCTGCTTCCAGAAGACCGACCTTCTGAAGAGACAGATAGCGAGCGACCAGTCAGTGAGGTGATGGTCGCAGCCAGTCCCGGTCTGTTCGGAACATTGTTGTCTCTTTCAGCCGCCGTTGATAGCGCCGAAGAAGCCGGACGACAGCTGACGGGGCAGGCTGTCTATTGGACAGAATTCACGAAGCGATTGAAAAATTATATCGAGAGCGACGCATTCCACGATAGAGGAATCAAACGCATGATGGCCAATGCCTCGAAAAATATAGACCCTTCAAACTTTGAGGAGGTGGTTTGTGCTTAACACTCTCCCAAAGGAACTAAGCTTCATCAATTTATTCCGGCTTTCCGAACACACGTTGGAGCACGCTTCATGGCGCGTTAGCGATTTCATTGCTGACGTTTGGGAATGTCTTTTCGGAACAGCTCGAACGACAATCGATTTTCGGAAGGTACTAGACGATGGCAGTCTTCTCACGGACAGCAAAAACAGAGAATTATTGCACAGCATCAAAAGATTCCTATGTCTTCAAACACATCCAGCTCTAACCGGAAGCGTGGTTCTTGCTCCTGCAACCGCTCGCATGCGCATCGCTCTAGCCATTGCGACACTTGACTACTTCCTGCTTCGTAGCGACGAATTCGAAATAGCAAAACATGGATTCCGATTTATCACAGCCAACGACGTAATGGGTCTCATCGCCGTCATCGCATCGCATCGCTCACCTACACGCAGCATCTACGAGCCCAAGTCCCGAATCCTCAGCTATTTATCGCAGGTGCAAGTGTCGGCATCCGCTTTAGCAAAGTTACAAAAAACTACCCCGGACCTTTTTGAGTTGGCCGAAGATGAAGAGTTGAGTCTTCCGCGCAAGCAAACCCTCGTCGCACGAGCCTGGCTAAAACTTCACGATTGCTATGAACCAAGTACCTCTGGAACAACAGAGTTTCGCTACCGCGTTGTACGCAGGCGAGTTCTTTCAGAGGTTATCGGTCGTTATGTTCTAAACGACTTCCACTTCGAAAAGCTCGAACTTCCCGGGCTTGATGTTGCGCCTTCGCGGTGGTTTACGCGAGAAATGTCCGCTGTGCCGGCCAACAATCTTGACGAGGATGAACGCTCTTCCCGTGAATACGTAAACCAATATATAGCTGTACTTAGAAGCACGCGTGTGGCACAACAGCACGGCATCTCTCTGTTTTCTGAGCGAGCGCTTACTGCTCTCGAAACAGCGCCCATACTTCTAAAAGACCGCACAAAAGAGCGAGCTCGGTTCACGACTCTTCCATTCTCCCTCGCCAACGACCTCCTCTCCAATTCGATTGCCTTCTATCTCGAATATGCCGAACCAATTGTCGACTATTATCTAACCTTGGCTCGCAAGGGTGGCGATATACACGCGATGGCTGCCCCGATACCGTCAAAGCTTGCGGCGTTGGGTGTCATACAGTGGCGGTCGAACGCAACCACCGCGGACGAGTTCTTCGGTCAACTACGAAGGAGTGAATGTCTTTTCAACATGCTTGAAGTCCTTTACGGTGCCATTGCAGTTATGGTTAATACTCTGATGGCACGACGTGTATCTGAATTAGAAGACCTTCGAGCTGATAGCATTGTTGAAGAGCACGGTGCATACTTTCTGGCATTCAATTTGAGAAAGGCTAATGTTCTTGAACACCGGAAACGCACCCTCAGACCACTGCCAGGCATAGCAGCGGAAGCGCTCAAACTCTTGGCTAGGCTGTCGCACTCTATGCGCGACTTAGGGTATCAGAACGACGGCAAATTGTTTGCGATACCTTACAGCGGATGGCAACGAAAACCACCACATTTTGGAGTGTGTCAACCTGACTTTACGCGGTTCTTTGACCGATTCTGCGATTATTTTCAAACCGGTCAAGATGAACGGGGGAGGCGCTATTATGTCCGTGCACACCAGCTGCGACGAAACTTTGCCATGTTATTTTTCTGGCAAGGTTCATTCGGTGGGGTCGAAGTGCTGCGCTATTTTCTCGGGCACAACAAACCCCAAATGATTTATCGATACGTCACAGAGGCCGTACCTGGAAAAATCCTGAGACGCGTAATGGCCTCGGTCGCAAAAGACCTTATTAAAGCCGAACACCCTGCCACCGACGAGCTGGCGGCGCTCATTTGCGAGCGTTATGGAATCTCGCTCAACGACCTCCATATTCTGCCCGAGCGCGATGTAGTTGACTATGTCGAGGATTTGATTACCGCAGGTGAGGCCGAGGTAAAGCCTGAATTCTTTCGAGGCCCTAAAGGGCAAGAGTACCGAATTGTGTATCGGGTGATGAAGCATCGTGAGGAGGCGTAAAATTGACAAAAGACATTAGTGAAATGGTTCGCACTAAAGCCACATCGGTTGTGAACTTGTTTAAGTTACTCAAAGATGTCGTCAAGGCTCCTGAATCGATTGAGAAGCCGCTTCGTGATGCTCTGTTACCGGCTCTCACATCACAAGGTATGCTTGCCGCTCTCTGCATCCCCGAGGCCGCAATAGTTGGCATGTCGCTGAACACTCACAAAGCGATTGCAAACGAGCTCGAGCAGTTGGACGGAGGATACGCGGCATTGAACGACTATCGTAAGGCAGCGTTATCGAAGCTTAAAGACGTCGACCGAATACCCGAGCTACCAGGCCGTGGAACCATAGACTGGTATAAGAACGAACTCGAGGAAAAGAACAAGGAGCTAAGTTGTGTGGCAAACGACATAGCTTTAATGGGTCTAAAACTCAATGATGTGCTGCTATTAGCACATGACATGGCACGAAAAGCCAATCAGGAAGAGGATTTTTATAAACGTCGGTCTGAGATTCTACGGAAATTTAAACCGTGATGAACACATTTGACAAACTCTACCGCACCACGGCCGACGATTGCGCGCTTCCGCTCCATGTCAATCACACTGGCGCAGCCTACTACCCTGCACACGATGTCCCTCAAGTTCTATGGCCCGATGGCACAGTTTGTTGGCTGGTGAATCTTTATCTTCTGAGCGGTTATCGCAAGGGGCGCTCGAGAAAAAACAAGGGAGGGACACTTCTCACTTGGGCAAAAAACCTAAGTCCCTTGATTCGATGGTGTTATATAAACGAAATCGACTTCATCGATTTAACAGACAGCCACTTCAGGATGTTTGTGAATGCGCTTAGGGTTGAGAAGCACGAGAAGAAAGTTTCGAAAAA
>NZ_JARESU010000094.1:0-32236 GCF_046027075.1 Paraburkholderia sp. RL18-085-BIA-A
ACCACCTCATCTCCCGGGCAAGCTTGCCCATCACATCTGTCAATGTGCCAATCGAACACGTGCCGGCCATGGCCGGCACCTTGGAAACACCAGGCCCGCGGCAGGTGAACTGCGTGTGGGCTTCTTCCTGAAATGTGTATCCACGCTCTTAGCCGCAAAGGCTACAATTGCCGCCTTTGCAGACATGCAGGACACTCGAGCGCCCCGCCTTGGCCCGCGTTCCGGGGCCCGTCACGCCCGCTCCGGTCAACTGTTCGGCCTGGCTGCGAGGCCTCCATTGTTCGGTGACGCTGACCTGCACATTGCGTGCGGTAATCATCGTTTCCGGCTCGACGCTTTGCTCGCAATAAGGACACTCGACTGGATTGTCGCGCCTGGATACGGCGAGTAGTTTTTCGAAGATGCCCTCACACGAGGGGCAACGCATATCGTAAAGAGGCATGGCAGGTATCCCGGTTCGATCGTCAAAAAGGCCGGCGCGCAATGCGCCGGATGTCTCGGCGGAACGACTATGCCCGCCCTTTCCTGTCCGTCAATCTCCCCGTTAGTTCCTGTGGCCCCAGAACGCGCGATCATTGAGCATCCCGGTCGGGGCGATGTTCTTCTCGAAGATCGCAAGCGGCAACGACACGGTGGCCGAGCAATTCGGAATATCGACAATGCCGCCGATGCGCCCTTCGACCGGCGCCGCGGTGAGCAGCATGTATGCCTGCGGTCCGGTGAACCCATGCTGCATCAGATAATCGATTGCCTTCAGGCAAGCCTGGCGGTACGCGACCGTCGCATCCATGTAGTAGTTCTTGCCGTTCTCGACGCTGATGCCCTCAAAGGTCAGCCATTGGTCGTAGTGCGGCCTGACCGGGCTCGGCATGAAAACCGGCGCGCTCAGGTTGTACTTGGCCATGCCCCCTTTGATCAGGTCGAAGCCGACATGGGTCGCGCCGTCCATTTCAATTGCGCCGCAAAAGCTGATCTCGCCGTCGCCTTGGGAAAAATGCAGATCGCCCATCGAGAATCCCGCGCCTTTGACGTAAACCGGGAAGAAAATCCTGGTTCCGCTGGAAAGGTCCTTGATGTCGGTGTTACCGCCATGTTCACGCGGCGGAACCGTGCGCGCTGCCTCTTTCGCCATCCGGTCGAACGCAGCTCCACTCACGCCGCGCAGCACGGCGGTAGACGGCTCGGGCGGTTTGGCAAGACCCAGTGCCGCCAGGGGCGCCTCGCGGCGATTCCATTCGCCCAGCAATTCGGCGGACGGCAGACAGCCCATCAGGCCAGGGTGCGTCAACCCGGCGATGCGTACGCCCGGAATATGGCGCGAGGTCGCGTACAAACCCTTGAGGTCCCAAATCGCCTTGGCCGGATCGGGGAAATAGTCGCCAAGAAAACCTCCGCCGTTGCTCTTCGCGAATACGCCGGAAAACCCTACCGGCGTGATCGGTTTGATATCGAGCAGATCGACAACCAGCAAGTCGCCTGGCTCCGCCCCTTCGATATGGAACGGACCGGTCAGCGGGTGGGCACGGGTAAGGTCGATGTCGCGCACGTCGTCGGTGCCGTCATCGTCCTTGATTTGCGCATCGAGAAAATCGAGCGACTCGATGATGATCTCTTCACCGGGCTTAACCGTCGACAGAAACGGAATATCCGGGTGCCAGCGGTTATGGCCGAGTTCGGCTTGCTCGGCAAGCGGCACGCCAGGTTTAATGGTGAAATGTTGCATCTATTCTCTCCGTGGTATCACGTTGCAATTGCACTGCGGCTTAAAGTCCCGACTCAGGCAGCCGGATAAACACATGCGGCGCAGCCGGCCTGATAGCCGCCGTTGACGGTGTCGTCCTTGATCTGCGTACAGACCTTGGCTGTCCATTCGGCTTTTTCCAGCACCATGCCGTCAGGCAACGTGCCTCCGCGTGCGTCGACGCGCAGCAGGCAAACCGGGCAGGTCTGCACCGACGCAGCGGCACGACCTTTATGCCGGTCGGTAAAGCCGGCATGGCCGAAGCGGTTGTAGTACATGTAGCCAATCATCTTGCTCACTCCTTTCCAATAAGCAGCGCGCGTCGGGTTTCCGCGCTGCATCGCATAATTTCGGATATCAAACGGACAGGTAACCGCTGATCTTTGCGATATCGACTTCGTCGCGCCGGTTCTCATGGACGAAGCGGCCCTTCTCGATCACCAGCAAACGGTCCGCAATGTCCATCGTGAAACTGAGCACCTGCTCGGAAACGATGATGGTGAGTTGCTTGAGCGTGCGGATCTCCTTGAGGGAGCGGGCAATGTCCTTGATGATGGAAGGCTGGATTCCTTCAGTAGGCTCATCGAGCAACAGTACCTTCGGATTGGTAACAAGCGCGCGCGCAATGGCGAGTTGTTGCTGCTGCCCGCCCGACAGATTACCGCCGCGGCGATCGCGCATATCGTAGAGAACCGGAAACAGATCGAATACCTCCGCTGGCACCTTGCCGTGCGCCGAGTCCGGCAGACCCGCCTTGATGTTTTCGAGCACTGTGAGGGTCGAAAAAATCATTCTGCCTTGCGGCACATAGGCGATCCCATGCGCGACTCGCTCGAACGGTTGCAGTTTTGCGACGTCGACGCCGGCCACTTCCACCTTTCCCGCACGGCACGGCAGGATCCCCATCAACGATTTGAAAAAGGTGGTCTTACCCATGCCGTTGCGCCCCATCACTGCGACGATTTCGCCGGCGGCGGCGCTCAAGTCGAGCTGATGGATCACTTCGCTCTGACCGTAGCCCGAGACCAGTCCGCTAACGTTGAACATAAGGTGTTCCTTTTGATATGCAAAGTTGCCGTTCTGGCGCTGCAGGATCGAGCTTCAATGCCCGAGATACACTTCGATGACTTTCGGGTTGGACTGCACCGCTTCCATGCTGCCTTCGGCCAGCACCTTTCCCTGATGCAGCACAGTGACGCGGTGCGCGATGTTCTTGACGAACTCCATGTCGTGCTCGATCACCACCACCGACCGATTCTTTGCCACTCGCGCCAGCAGTTCGGCTGTCTTTTCACGCTCGGACACGCTCATGCCGGCAACCGGTTCGTCCAGCAGCATCAGTTCGGGATCCTGCATAAGCAACATGCCGATTTCGAGCCACTGCTTCTGGCCGTGACTAAGCAACTCGGCGGTGTGATCCAGCATCTCGGTGAGGAATACTTCCTCCGCAATCTGGCGCACGCGTTCGTCGACGTCGGCCGTGCGCCGGAAAGCGATGGCACCGAACACGCTGCGTCCTCGGGGAAAGGACACTTCGAGGTTTTCGTACGTCGTAAGATTTTCGTAGATCGAAGGAGTCTGGAACTTGCGGCCTATCCCGGTGCGGACGATCATGTGCTCGCTCATCTTCGTCAACTCCTGGCCTTTGAATTTGATGCTGCCGCCGGTGGCGCGCGTCTTCCCGCTGATCAGGTCGAGCACGGTCGTCTTGCCCGCACCGTTCGGACCGATTACCACACGCACTTCATTGCGGTCCACATAGAGGTTCAAGCCGTCCACAGCCTTGAAGCCATCGAATGAAACCGTCAGGTCCTCAACCGATAAAACAAAATCTTTTTGAGCCATGATGTTCTCTGTATTTGCGGGTAGACGAGCGTCAGGCCTTAGGTTCGGAAGCTGAAGTTGCGACCAGCCCGCGACGTCGCAGATAGCCGGCAACCGGTAAGCGCGCCAGCAGCTTCTTGCCGTGACTTTCATAAAGGCCCGCCAGTCCATTGGGGAAGAACATCACCACGCCAATGAAGAGCGCGCCCATCAGGAACAGCCAGAGCTGCGGGAACGATTCCGAAAAATACGACTCGCCGAAGTTCACCAGCAAGGCGCCGTAAACGGCCCCGAACAGGGATGTACGCCCGCCCACTGCACAGAAGATCACCATTTCGATCGACGGGACAATGCCCACGAAGGAGGGCGACATGAAGCCCACCTGCAACGTGAACATCGCGCCGCCGATGGCAGAGAACACGGCCGCGACGCAGAACACGAATATCTTCAGGGCGGCCACGTCATAGCCCGAGAAACGTACGCGTTCCTCCTTGTCGCGCATCGCCACAAGCAGCTTGCCGAGCTTGCTCGAAAGCAGAAACTTGCCAAAGGCGATACACAGGAACAGCAGGCCCGCATTAACGAAGTAAAGGATGTAGTGCGCCGAAGTGGTGCGGATATCCCAGCCGAGCATCGTACGTAAATCGGTAATGCCATTTACGCCACCGGTCAGCCCCTGCTGCCCGATGATCAGGATCGACAGAATGGCGGCAATCGCCTGGGTCACAATGGCGAAATACACGTCGCCGACGCGCCGCTTGAACATGGCAAGACCGATCACGAAGGCCAGCAGGGCCGGCACCACCAGCACCGCCGCCACAGCGAACCACATGTGCCTGAAGGGCTCCCACATCAGCGGCAGGTGAGTGATCTGGTTCCAGTCCATGAAGTCTGGAATACCCGGCGTCGACTGAATCTTGGTACTGATCGGGTCGGATGCTTCCAACTTGAGGAACATCGCCATGCAATAGCCGCCCAGACCGAAAAACACGCCCTGCCCCAAGCTAAGGATGCCGCCGTAACCCCAACACAGCGTGAGTCCGATCGCCACGAACCCGTAAGTCAGGTATTTGCCCACCAGGTTCAGCCGGAAGATGTCCAGCGTCAGCGGCAACAGCACCAGTATCAGAAGGCCCAACCAGATGAACCCCATCACACCGGAGCGTCCGCCCAGCCACTTTAGAGATCCCGAATTCATTGCGTTCTCCTGCGATCGAACAATTAGCGCCGCACTTTGGTTGCGAACAGGCCCTGCGGACGTAGCATCAGAATGACGATCACGGCTGAAAGCGTCAGCACTTTCGCCATCGAGCCGGACAGGAAGAACTCGGTTGTCGACTGGGTCTGAGCGATCGAAAACGCTGACGCAATCGTGCCGAACAGGCTTTGCGCGCCGC
Organism: Paraburkholderia sp. RL18-085-BIA-A; assembly: GCF_046027075.1. NCBI lineage: Bacteria > Pseudomonadati > Pseudomonadota > Betaproteobacteria > Burkholderiales > Burkholderiaceae > Paraburkholderia > Paraburkholderia sp. RL18-085-BIA-A. The sequence continues at coordinate 4,963 of NZ_JARESU010000094.1, forward strand.
CAAAGACCACGGTCAGGAAGGTGTCGACGATATAAAGCGAGCCGCTTGTCGGGCCGGTCGAGCCGATGGTCGTAAACGCCGCGCCCGCTATGCCGGCAATCCCGCATCCAAGCGCAAAGGTCAGGCGGTCGACCTTGCCGGTGTTGATCCCGACCGCGCCCGCCATGACCCGGTTCTGGGTCGTGGCCCGCACTTTCACGCCCCACTGTGATTTGTACAAAAACAGCAGCAGGACCGCCGTGAGCACAATGGTGACGACCATCACCATCAGGCCGTTGATCGGAATATCGAGGCCCTGATAGGGCGTGAGCGAACCCATCAGCCACTGCGGAAGATCTGGACTGACTTCTTCGGAGCCGAACACCGAGCGAAAGGTTTGCTGCATCGCAAGCGATAGACCCCACGTCGCCAGCAGCGTGTCAAGAGGACGCCGGTAGAGATGGCGAATCAGCAGCCATTCCACCAGGTAGCCGAATGCAAAAGCAACCGCAAACGCCACCAGAACAGCCACGAAGAAATAGACTGGTTGCAGTGCCGGTGCATATTTGTGGGTCAACACCGACAACACGTAAGTGGTGTAGGCACCGATCGTCAGAAACTCGCCGTGCGCCATATTGATCACGCCCATCTGGCCAAAAATGATGGCCAGGCCAAGCGCCATCAGCAGCAAGACGCTGAAGACCGAGAGGCCGTTGAAACCCTGCATAGCGACGATCGCGCCGAACTGCGAGAACCAAGCCATGGTTAATCCCCTGCGCGGCCTGCATTCGAGCAGGCTGCCTTGAACATCGAAAAGTGCGGTAACTACTGCGGCTTCCCACAGGCGGCCGTGTTAGCGGCCGCCCGTGCGACTTTCACGGTTTTTATTGATAGCCCTTCGGAAACGGATTCGGCTCAATCAAGTCCGATTTGTAGACGACCTTGAACTGACCATCGCGCTGACCCTGACCGATCAACGTGTTGCTCCAGAGGTGGTGATTCTGGTGAACCTTGACGTAGCCTTCTGGCGCGTCCTTGAACTCCAGACCCGGCGAAGCCGCCACCACCTTATCGACGTCGAAGCTGCCGGCTTTCTCGCAGGCCATCTTCCACAACCACGGGCCGAGGTACGCGGCCTGGGTCACGTCGCCGATCACTGCGTCATTGCCGTACTTGGCCTTGAATGCCGCAACGAATTTTTTGTTGGCGGGGTTGTCCAGGCTCTGGAAATACTTCATGCACGAGTAGAAGCCCTGGAAGTTTTCACCTCCGATCCCCAGCAACTCATCTTCGGTCACCGAGATCGTCAGCAACAGCTGCTTGTCGCCTGTCACGCCGGCGGCCTTCAGTTGTTTGTAGAACGCGACGTTGCTACCGCCCACCACGTCAGCGAAAATCACATCCGGCTTCTTGAACTTCATCTTGTTGATGAGCGAACCGAACTCGGTGTTGCCAAGCGGGTAGTACTCTTCGCCGACTACTTCGCCGTGGAGCACGTTTTCAATGTGCTTGCGGGCGATCTTGTTGGAGGTGCGCGGCCAGATGTAGTCGGAACCGACCAGATAGAAGGTCTTCGCCTTCTTCTCCTTGGCGAACCAGCTCAGGCTGGCCAGCACTTGCTGGGTTGCTTCCTGGCCGGTATAGAAAACATTCTTCGACTGTTCCAGGCCTTCGTAGAAGGTCGGGTAGTAGAGCAGGCCATTGTCTCTTTCGAACACCGGCAGAACGGCTTTGCGCGACGCGGATGTCCAGCAGCCGAACACAGTGGCGACCTTGTCGCTTTCGAGCAGCTTGGTCGCCTTTTCCGCAAAGGTCGGCCAGTCGCTGGCGCCGTCTTCCTGGATCACCTTGATCTGGCGCCCGAGGATCCCGCCCATCGCGTTGATCTGTTCGATCGCGAGGCGTTCGGCACGGATCGACCCGGTCTCGCTGATCGCCATCGTACCGGTTGATGAGTGCAACTGACCAACCGTCACTGTGCTATCTGTGACCGCCCTGCCCGTCGTGCTGACTTGCGAAGTCAGTGGAGCGGCAGCGAACGACGGCTTGGCCATCATCGCAAACGGCAGCGAAGCCAGGCCAAGAGCAATTTTGCGGCGAGCCGGAGAGGCAGGTTCGGCAGCGTGGGCGGATGACTCGTCAGCGTGGTCGCCGCCGTTGTCGTCGAAGCGTTGTGTCATGTTCAAAGTCCCTTTCTGCGTAGTTTTCAGGTCTGGCCGGCGGGCCGGGCGTGACGCGAAGTGCACGCGCCAGCCTGCATGGCGCCGACACATTGGCTTGTTTGTCGTTGAAGGCGGGTGCAGGATAGGTATCCGAATTCCGCATCGATATACGTCATTTGACTTACCAGCGCGCGGCGCTACCGTACGAGCGCCGCAATGCGCTGGCACGAGCGGGTTTGCGGCACCTGCAATCGCGTCGCTGCATGGAGAGTGCGCGGTCCTACGTCAAATGACGTATCGGCCGGCTCGCGGGGCGGCGCTATGCGCGACGCGCATAAGGGGAAGTTGGCACGTGAAATTGGCACGTGAAGAGGCCGCGTTAGCAGTGAGCAACGGCGCTGGCATCTCGGTGAGAAAACGCCATCGCACTGTCCCGGTGCAGCAATGCCACATTAGGGGCGCGCCGCGCGCCGCCTTGCACCTGCGCAGCGCATATCCAGCGCCGCTGGCTTCTGCACGCTCTTGCTAGCTTCATACGGACCGTGGGCACGTGGCATGCTGCTTGCGTCTGTTGGGCGCTTCGTTCCGTCCACAGTCCGATCCCGAATAATTTTGGTGAACCACTCCCCCGAATCAGCGCTGCCACACGCGATACCCGTCCAGCGCATCATCAAGGTACGGCGCGACTACAACACCTGGGTCGCCGACGAAACCATCGAAGACTATGCGCTGCGTTTCACACCACGCACATTTCGCAAATGGTCCGAGTTCCGGGTGGCCAATACTGCGTTCGGCGCGATTTCATTCCTCGCCCTGGAAGCAATTGGCGGATCGATTACCGTCAGTTACGGCTTCACCAATGCGCTCTGGGCGATCCTGTTTGTCGGCGTGATCATCTTTCTGGCAAGCCTTCCGATCAGCTACTACGCCGCGAAATTCGGCGTCGATATGGATCTGCTGACGCGGGGCGCCGGGTTCGGTTATATCGGCTCCACGATCACATCGCTGATCTATGCGTCCTTTACTTTCATTTTCTTCGCGCTGGAAGCCGCCATCATGGCGCTCGCGCTGCAGCTGTACTTCAAGATCCCCGTCTCGCTAAGCTATTTGATCTGCGCGGTGATCGTCATCCCGCTCGTCACGCACGGCATTACACTGATCAGCCGCTTGCAGGCATTTACCCAGCCGCTTTGGGTCGTGTTGCTGCTGCTACCCTATGCAACTGTGATCTGGAAAGAACCGGGCCTGCTGCGTGAACTGCCGAGCTTTCTCGGCAACGCCGGCAGCGACGGCCACTTCGACCTGCTGATGTTCGGTGCCGCCACCACCGTGCTGATTTCCATGATTGCGCAGGTCGGAGAACAGGTCGACTTTCTTCGCTTTCTGCCCGAGCGGACCGCGCTCAACAAGCGCCGCTGGACGCTATGCATGCTGAGTGCCGGCCCGGGCTGGATCATTCTTGGTGTGGCCAAGCTGCTAGGCGGCTCTTTCCTCGCCTTCCTCGCAATACAGCATGAGGTGCTGCCCGACCGCGCGGTCGAACCGACCCAGATGTACCTCGTCGCGTACAAATACGTGTTCGGTTCGCCTGAAACGGCACTGCTGGTCACTACCTTCTTCGTTATCCTGTCGCAACTCAAGATCAATGTGACCAACGCCTATGCGGGATCGCTGGCGTGGTCCAACTTCTTCGCGCGGCTGACCCATAGTCATCCGGGCCGTGTGGTGTGGCTCGTGTTCAATGTGCTGATCGCGTTCATGCTGATGGAGCTTGGGGTGTTCCGCGCACTGGAACAGGTCCTCGGGCTTTATTCGAATATCGCGATCAGTTGGGTGGGCGCGGTCGTGGCCGATCTCGTGATCAACAAACCGCTTGGCCTGAGCCCCGAGGGCATCGAATTCAGGCGCGCTCATTTGTACGCAATCAATCCGGTGGGGGTTGGCGCGACGCTGATTGCTTCGTCGCTGTCGGTGCTGGCGTTTACTCATGTGCTGGGCGAGACTGCCCACGCGTTCTCGGCGCTCATTGCGCTCGCGACCGCCCTGATTGCCGCGCCGGCGATCGCCTGGGCGACCGGCGGCAAATACTACATCGCGCGCCAGCCGGTCGCGCTGGCCGGCGTTCCGCTGGGCAAGGGCTATCAGTCGATTCGCTGCTGCATTTGCGACAAGGCGTACGAAACCGAAGACATGGCGCACTGCCCGGCTTATGAAGGACCGATCTGCTCTCTGTGCTGCACGCTGGATGCGCGTTGTCATGACGTGTGCAAACCGGGCGCACGGCTATCCGAACAGACCAATGCAGTGATACGCTGGCTTTTGCCCAAGGCGCTGTCGACCCGTTTCAATACGCGCATCGGCCAGTACCTGCTGCTGTTCGTGCTGGTGACCATGATTCTGGCCGCCATTCTCAGCTTGATCTATACGCAGGAGTCGGTGCTTGTCAACGAACTCTCGCCGGCCGTCGACGTGCTACTGCGTGCGGCATTCCTGAAACTGTTTGCGGTGCTGGCGCTCGCGGGCGGGATTGGCTGCTGGTGGAGTGTGCTGACGGCCGAAAGCCGGCGCGTTGCGCAAGAGGAATCGAACCGGCAGACTCATTTGCTGCTCGAGGAAATCGATGCCCACCAGCGCACCGATGCGCAGTTGCAACGTGCAAAGCAGGCAGCCGAAAGAGCCAATTTAGCGAAGAGCCGCTATGTCACCGGCATCAGCCACGAATTGCGCACGCCGCTCAACAGCATTCTCGGCTATGCGCAGATGCTCGAACAGGACACGTCCATTCCTCCCCACCGCCATCTCGCACTGGCGGTGATTCGCCGCAGCGGGGAGCATCTCGTTTCGTTGATCGACGGCCTGCTCGATATCGCCAAGATCGAGACCGGCAAGATGACGCTCGAAGTCGAGGAAGTGCGCTTTCCCGAATTCGTCGCGCAGTTAGCCGATATGGTGAGCTTGCAGGCGCGTGCCAAGGGCATCACCTTCCATTACGAGGCGCCGCCCAATTTGCCCTGCGCCGTGCGTGCCGATAAAAAGTGCGTGGGCCAGGTCCTCATCAATATCCTGGGCAACGCGGTGAAGTTCACCGATCGCGGCGATGTCACGCTGCGCTTGCAATACCGCCGGGAGATGGCCGTCTTCGAAATCATCGATTCCGGCGTGGGCATTGATGCGGATGACTTGACTCGCATCTTCCTGCCGTTCGAGCGCGGCGCCAATGTTCCGGGCGGCTCGGAAAGCGGCACAGGGCTAGGCCTGACCATCGCCAAGATGCTCACGGACGTGATGGGAGGCACCCTGACCGTAACGAGCGAGACCGGCCGCGGCAGCACATTTCGCGTCCAGTTGTTCTTGCCGGAAGTGCGCGACCCGAAGCCGGTTCCAACCGTTCCTAAACTGCCGATCGGCGGCTATGCCGGCCCGACGCGCCGTGTGCTGGTGGTAGATAACGAGCGGGTGGACCGCGAGTTGCACGTCAAGCTGCTTGAGCCGCTGGGCTTCGAGGTTCAGGAAGTCGCTTCCGGAATCGAGGCGCTGCGCGCCGTCTCTTCGTTCGCACCCGACCTGATCCTGCTCGATATCGGCATGCCGCAACTGAATGGGTGGGAAACCGCGCGCTTGCTTCGCGCGAATCTGTTGAGCAATGCGCCGATTATCGTGGTCTCGGCCAATGCATTCGACAAGGGCCGGAAAAACGCAGCCGGCATTCGCAACGAGGATTTCCTCGTCAAGCCTGTCAATGTTGTCGAACTGCTGGAATTGATCCGCGAGCGCCTGAATCTGCAGTGGGTCCCGGCAATGCCAGCTGATGCGGCGCAGATAGCGCCAGCAGACCCGCTCCCCGCCGCGGCAACCGCGATTCCACCAACCGAAGTCGCGTTACCCGACCCGGAACTGTTGCGCAGCCTGCACGAGGTCGGCAGCCTCGGGTACGTGCGTGGCATCCTCGACAAGCTCAGCGAGATCGAGCAGCTGGACCCGTCCTATGGAGTTTTCACGGGGATCTTGCGCACGCATGTCGAGCGCTTCGACCTTCCTGAATATTTGCGATACCTTGACCGAACCATACAGGCGAACCCCGATGCTACGTCCTGATCCGCTTCGCGATGTCGTCCTGATTGTTGACGACGCCCCCGAAAACCTCTCTATCCTGCATACGCTGCTAGATAAATCGGGCTACACGGTGCTGGTCGCAACCGACGGCGCGGGGGCATTGGACCGCGCCCGCCGCTTGCCGCCGGATCTGATCCTGCTCGATGCGGTGATGCCCGGCATCGATGGCTTTGAGACCTGCCGACAGCTCAAGGAGGACCTCCAGACCCGTACGATTCCGGTGGTGTTCATGACCGGTTTGACGGAGACCGAGCATATTCTGCAGGGTTTCCAGGCGGGCGGGGTCGATTACATCACCAAGCCGATTCGTCCGGCCGAAGTAATGGTGCGCATCGCTTCGCACCTGCGCAATTCACGCCTGGTCGTGCAAACCCGGGCGGCGATGGATGCTGCCGGCCAGGCTGTGGTCGCCGTGGACCCCAACGGCGAAGTGCTGTGGATGACGCCGCTTGCCCTGTCGTGGCTGCGCAGCTCACTCGATGCACACGGTCGTCTGCCGGCCGCGTTGTGCAGCTGGCTTCATGACGCGCTCGAGGCTCCCGAGGTCAGGCCGTTCGAGTTGATGGCCGCGAGTGAACAACTTATCGTCAGCCGGCTGCGTCGCGGCGCGCAGGGCGAGGAACTGCTGCTGATCCAATGCAAGGCCGGTTCGCCCGGACCCGCCGCGTTGATGCAGGCGTTCCGGCTAACTCCTCGCGAAGCCGATGTGCTGTATTGGGTCGCGCTGGGCAAGACCAATCGCGATATCGCCGATATCCTCGGCATGAGCCCGCGCACCGCCAACAAGCACCTTGAACACGTCTTCGAAAAGCTCGGTGTGGAAACCCGTACCTCGGCCGCACGCATGGCTTTGAATGTGGTGACCCGGCGCACCATGCAGTGAGGCGCGTCGGCGAGCCGTTGCATCGCGGGCGCCTCGAGGTCTCACTCGCAGCCGGGTGCGTGAAATCCCTCGTAACGGAATTCGACGCGGATAGTTTTGCGTCAGTAACCTCGGCCAGGTCTTGGGAAGATTGCAGCACCGGGTCGAATCCGCCGACATTTAGCCGCCGTCCCCACGTCAATTCCCGAATGTCTGCAAATGGCCGAAGTTTACGCGTGGGCCATCGGGCAGCATTCTGTTGCTGACCGGCCGTCTGGGTGAAGGCATCGTTGGATCGCTGAAAGGCAACACCTGGCCGGGTCGGGTGCGAACCTCGGTCTAATCCACCCAGAGCGGGCGCCAAGGTCGGGTACCACAATCGAACTCGGCACTGTCAACTTACGGGGCTTCGTCGATGTCGATGCATAAGGCACTGTGGCTCAGAAAGCATTGGACGGAGTTTGGGTGACATTGGTAAATTCGTGCCATGCGGCGAACCGGGCCGCGAGGTGTTTGCGGTAAAGAGAAGCGCGCAGCAGATGTACGCCATCTTCCAGCGCGACATTCCTGTGTTGCAGGGCACGATCCTTGTTCTGGCTCTGTTCTTCGTTGCGCTCAACCTGATGGTGGATCTGCTGCAGGCAGTCCTCGACCCAAGGATCAAGCGGTCATGACAGGCATCTCGGCTACCAAGGCGGATCTCGCGATCCAGGCCCGGCAGGCGGCGTCGGACAGCCAGGGCTACTGGCAAACCGTCGCCCGCCGGCTCGCACGTGACAAGACGACGATCGTGTTCGGCGCGGTTCTCATGCTGATGTTTGCGGCGATACTGTTGGCGCCCGCGCTCGCGCCGCACGACCCTTATCAGGCCAATATGCTGCTACGCCTGAAGCCGATCGGGTTCGAGCATTACCCACTTGGCACCGACGAACTCGGACGCGACATGCTCACGCGCCTGTTTTATGGCGGCCGCCTCTCGTGGGCGCTCGGCATCACGCCCGTCGTCATCGCCTTGGCGATCGGCGGCACGCTTGGCGTCGTCGCCGGCTTTGCTGGCGGCTGGGTGAACATGATGATCATGCGTGTGACCGAAGTGTTCCTTGCCTTCCCCTCGGTGTTGCTCGCGGTCGCGATCAGCGGGACGCTCGGGGGCGGAATTTCGAACGCCATTCTGTCGCTCGCCCTCGTCTTCATTCCGCCGATCATCCGCGTGGCGGAGACGGTGACCACCAGCATTCGGGAACTCGACTACATCGAAGCGGCGCGAGCGAGCGGTGCCGGCAGCCTCACCATCGTCCGCGTACACGTGCTGCCCAATGTGCTCGGGCCGATTTTCGTCTACAAGACGGGTCTCATCAGCGTGTCGACGATTCTTGCTGCTGGGCTCTCCTTTCTCGGCCTCGGCACCAAGCCGCCCGAGCCCGAATGGGGCTTGATGCTGAACACGCTGCGCGATGCGATCTACACCCAGCCGCTGGTCACCATGGTGTCAGGCTTCTGCATCTTCCTCACCAGTATCTGCTTCAACATGGTCAGCGACGGATTGCGCGCGGCAATGGATGTGCGTGCCTAGGCCTCACTTTGACACTATGACTATCTGAGAGCCCATGATGATTTTTCGTCGTTCTGTTTTGGCTTTGGTTGTGTGGTTGGTCGGCGCGCTGCTGTCGCAGTCGCAAGCCTGGGCTGCGGGAACATTGCGAATCGCCATGACGACAGCCGATATTCCGACCACGACCGGCATGCCCAACAACGGCTGGGAGGGCATGCGCTTCCTCGGCTATCCGGTCTTTGAAGGGCTGATTTTGTGGGACCTGACGCATGCGGACAGGCGGCCCACCTTGCGTCCGGGTCTGGCCACAAGCTGGGAGCAGTCACCGGACAGGAAGACCTGGATTTTCCATCTGCGGCACGGCGTGAAGTTCCAGGACGGGACCGACTTCAACGCCGATGCGGTGATCTGGAATCTGGACCGCTACTTCGGGAGCGACAGCCCGCAGTTCGAGGCGGGGGAGGCTGGCATCACGCGCTCGCGCGTGCAGCTGCTGGCCAGCTACAGGAAGATCGACGACAACACGGTCGCGCTCACCACGACCAGGGCCGCCTCGTATTTCCCTTCGATGGTGGTCTACATCCTGTTCACCTCGCCGGCTTCGTTCGAGAAGGCGGGGGGTGACTGGGGGCGCGTCGCCCTGCTGCCGGCCGCCGGCACGGGGCCGTTTCGCATCGCCAGGGTGGTGCCGCACCAGTCCGTCACGCTGGCGCGCTGGGACGGCTATTGGGATGCGGCGCACAAGGCGAAGGGAAGGACGACAAGTTCGAGACGGAACTGGATACGTTGTCCAACGCAACGGACCCCGCCATTATCCAGGCCTCCTATCGCGCAGCAAATGAGCGCCTGGTGGATGATCCGCCGTGGCTATACATCGTGCACGACCTGAACCCGCGCGCGTTCAGCAAGCGCGTGCACGGCTTCGTTCCCGCGCAGTCCTGGCTTACCGATCTGAGTCTGGTTAGTGTGCAGTAAGACCGACGCGCGGCATTCCGCGCTGCCCTATACGAACCTGTCGAGTGCCGGTACCCGGCATGAAGTGGAGAGCTGACTTGAATAGCGATATTTCTCTCGAACCCGCCTATGTGCTGTCGCTGGAAATCACTGCACGGCGACTGTCGCCTGTGGACTTGATCGATGCGCTGCTCGCGCGTATTGAAAGGCACGACCCGAAGCTGCACGCTTTCGTCGAGGTTTATGCGCCCGAGGCGCGACTTGCCGCCGAGGCAGCGGACAAGGCAATTCGTTCGGGCCACGCTCTCGGCCCCTGGCATGGCATCCCGGTGGCGATCAAGGACATCATCGACATCGAAGGACGGATCACGACCGGCGGTTCTGCGAGCCGGCTCGATCATCGCGCGACGACGACGGCAACGGTCGTTCGTCGCCTGGTGAGCCAGGGAATAATTGTGCTTGGCAAGACGCATACGGTGGAATTCGCCTGTGGCGCGTGGGGGATGAACCAGCATCGTGGCACACCGTGGAATCCGTGGGACGCGGAGGTGCCGCGCACGCCCGGAGGCTCGAGCAGCGGCTCCGGCGTCGCCGTCGCCGCGCGCCTGGCGCCTTGGGCACTTGGCACCGATACCGGATGTTCGGTCCGCCAGCCCGCTGCATGGTGCGGCATTACCGGATTGAAGACGTCGATGGGCCGAATCAGCACGCATGGCATCCTGCCGCTCGCTCCTACACTCGATACACCCGGCACGATGGCCCGTACAGTGAGGGACGTTGCGGTGCTGTTCGACCTCGTGCAGGGGCACGACCCGCTCGATCCTCGCACGCGCGGCCACCTGCCGGCCGATCCGATCTCGACGCTGGAGCGGGGCGTTCGCGGTCTGCGGCTCGCGCGCCTGCCGTCCGGGGAGAGGGCAGGCGTGGCAGCCGATGTGCTGGACGCTTACGACCGCTCGCTTGCAGTACTGAGCGGGCTTGGCGCGGAGATCGTCGATATCGCTCTGCCGTTTAGCCTCGTCGAATTTATTTCGATGACGAGCATTACGATGGCGGAGGCCTATTTCGCACACGGCAATCTTGTCGAGGATCGGGGCCTGCCGCTCGACGACGTGGTCCGCGCTCGAATCCTCGGTGCCGCCAGCATCACCGCTCAGGATTATCTGGCAACGCTGCATCGCCGGGAGCAGATGAAGAAGTCGATGCAAACCGCGTTGGCAGGGGTGGACGCGTTGTTGACGCCTACTGCAGCAACGGCGCCCATGCCGCTCAGCGAGGTGAATCAGACGGAGCAGCCGACCCGCCTCACGCGCTTCGTCAATCTTCTCGATATGTGCGCGCTGTCGCTGCCAAACGGCTTCACCGCCGAGCGCTTGCCGAGCTCGCTGCAAATCGTTTGTCGTGAATATGAGGAATCGCTGGCGCTGCGTATCGGCCAGGCCTATCAGCAGGTGACCGACTGGCATGAGCGCTTGCCCCCCGCAGTCGACCAATGAGCAGCGGGAGCTACGTCAGCCGCTGATCACTAACGCTCACTGCGGGGCTCTGGTGCAAATTTCAGCGGCGAGCGAAAAGCGGCGCAGTCGCCGCTACCTCATCGAGCGCAAAGGACTGCGTTCCAGACAGCCGGCGCGGTGTATCTTTGAGGCGCATGTTCGCGAAATCGAACTGACCTTTTCGAATGCGATGCATCAGTTCGATGCCGGCGATCGTAGTGGCTGCATTGCCAAAGCGTTTGAAGCCGAGCATTGCATTGATCCTGGACGTGATGTTGCCATGGTCCTGCTCGATCAAGTTGTTCAAATACTTCGACGATCGCAAAGTCGTCTCCTTCGGCAGCGACTCGTCAGCCTTCATTTCGCGCACTGCGCGGTGGGACGCCGCGTAACCGTCCAGTGTGATGGTTTTCGGAGCGGGCAGTTGACTCCTGATCGCCCTCGCAAAGAAGGCCTTCGCCGCAGCAACATCGGGCCTGGCGCTGAGCCGGAAGTCGACCGTCTTTCCCGCTCGATCAACGGCACGGTAAAGATAGACCCATTAGCCACGGATCTTCACATACGTCTCGTCGACTCGCCAGGAACGACCACCGGACCTCGCAAACCGATCCCACCGCTTAACGAACTCCGGCGTGAAGCGTCTGACCCAGCGCATGATTGTCGTATGCGACAGCGACAGACCGCGCTCGGCCATCATTTCAACCGGGTCTCGAAAGCTGAGTTTGTAACGCCGGTACCAACGTACACACAGGACAATGACTTCGCGGTCGAGGTGAGGGCCATGGAACAACCAGTCGATGTCTCTCAGCGTACTCATTGCGGGCTCGTGCTCCTCAAAAGCCCCAGGGTAAGCCGACCCTTCCGATGTGCACCAGAGCGAAAAAACGCGCGTGCACACCAGCCCGGCATGCCTAGCCGCCCGTCACCGTCAGCACGGGCGGATCGGTCACGATTGACTTGAGTTCGCTTACCGTAGACGAGAGCGCGCGAAGATCGGGGAGCGGACGGTTCAGTACCGCGTCATTGCGCAGCGCGGTTTCAAGCGACTCGGCTATGTCAAGCAGCCGCGCGTCGCCGCGAAACGGACCGACGAGTTGCAGGCCGAATGGCATGCCCGCGTGATCGGTACCGCAAGGTAGCGACAGGGCCGGGTTCGTGAGCTGCGTGACGACGTAGGTGAGCGCAACCCAGCGGTAATAATTGTCGAGCGGGCGGCCATTGACTTCGGCGAGATGCCACTGGGACCAAGGAAACGGTGAGATCGACGAGGTAGGCGAGACAATCAGGTCGTAGTCATCGAACTTCGCCTGGAAGCGGCGGAAAATCTTCGTCTGCTCCGCATGCGCCCACACTGCGTCGCGAAGCGACATCGCCTGCGCCATTTCGTAATTGGCGCGCGTGTTCGGGCCGAGCAGAGATGGGTCGCGCTCGTAGGTCTCCCTGAAACTGGCGAGGAAGTTCTGCGCGCGGATCACGTCGAAAGTGCGGTCGGCCTCGCCCATGTCGAGATCCACCGGCTCGCACAGCTTGACGTAGCCTGCGATCGCCGCCATCTTCGCGCGGAAGGTCGCGCGCGTCGCGTTGTCGACAGCGCACACGCCGAAGTCTTCCGTATAGCCGATGCGCAGCTTGCTGACGTCGAGTGGCGCGCCATGCCCGAATGCTGACCCGGCGATGGGATACCCGAGCGGATCGGTGTGATGCAAGCCGGCCTGGGCGGCCAGTTGCAGCCGGGTGTCCGCGACGTTGCGCCCCATCGGACCACTCACGTCGATCGGCGTCCAGCCGAGCACCTTGCGGTCGATCGGCACGAGGCCCGGCGAGGGCCGGAATCCGACCACGCCGCAAAGCGCCGCGGGAATACGCAGCGAGCCGCCCGTATCCGTGCCCGTGCAGAGCGGCAGCATGCTGGTGGCGAGCGCGACGGCCGAGCCGCCCGAAGAGCCGCCAGCGTTCAACAACGGATTGAACGGATTGCCGGTAGCGCCCCAGACCACATTGCGCGTGTTGGCCCCCGCGCCCATCTCGGGTGTGTTGGTCTTGGCGGTCACGATAGCGCCCGCGGCGCGCAGGCGAGCCACGAAGGCGTTATCGCGCGCCGGCACGTTGGCGCGAAAAAGCGGCGAACCGTAGGTGGTCAAAAGGCCTGCCGTTTCCTCCAGATCCTTGACGCCGAGCGGCAACCCGTGCAGCGGGCCGAGCGGCTCGCCGCGCGCAACGGCCGACTCCGCGCGCCGCGCTTCCTCGCGCGCGCGCTCGAAGCAGGTCGCCGCCACGGCGTTGACGGCCGGGTTGATCGCCTCGATCTGAGCGATGCAGGCGTCGAGCAGTTCGACCGGGGAAAGCTTGCGGCGCCCGATGAGTTCACGGGCTGTCACCGCCGACAGGGAAACCAGCGAATTGTCCATATCTTGTGTGTTCCTGGAATAAGCGTTGGCTTGGTTGGGCGTCCCGTTCACGGCGACAGGAACGGCCTACGCGCTGCGGCCAACCGGTTGGCCCCACCTGCGCCCCCAAGCGAGCGCACGCCAGGCGCACCGCCTGGGTCGCTTTAGCCGTGGGCGACCTCCGTCGGCGCCCACTGCGCGACACAGGCGACGATCGCGTTGCGCGTGTTTTCGAGGTGTATCCGGCTCTGCTCGCGCACGGACAGCGCATCGCCCGCCCGGAAGGCGTCCAACAACTGCGCGTGCTCGCGGTTGTTACTCTCCATGAGGTCTTGCTTGACGTGCATCGCCAGCGACACATAGGGACGAGCGACACCCGAGAGGTTTTCGACGATCTCGAACAGGCGTGTTTTCTCCTGACTCCCTATCAGGTGCCGGTGGAATTCCACGTTGAGCAACGCCCATTTTTCGGACGACGGGGTCGCGCGCATGGTTGCGTGACACACCGTGGCCGCCGCGAGATCGGCGGGCGCGAGCTGCCGGCAGGCCCGCTCCGCGAGCATGGGCTCGAGCAGCATGCGCAGTTCGTAAATCTCGCTCACGTCTTCCGCAGTGAGACCGCGTATGACGACGCCCCGGTTCGGGTCGATCGACACCAGTCCCTCGGCACGCAGATCGCGAAACGCCTCGCGCACAGGCGTCGTGCTGACGTCCAGGCGCTTGGCCACCTCTTCCTGTCTGAGACGAGTATTCGGCGGATACACTCCCTTCAGGATCTCCGCCCTCAATGTTCCGAGGACGTATTCCTGGATGGTTCGATAGGGCCTGCTCAACGTATCCTCCTTTTGCCGCGTCGCCGTGTTAGTGCATGCCGCGCACTATAACCGACACTGGCGCGCTCGCGGCCCGTCAGGCGGATGCCGCTTCGGGATTCCCAGCCGATACGGACGAAGCTGGCCATTGCGCCTGCAGCTGGCTTTCGACCCAGGCCGCGATCTGCAGCGTGCGCAGATCCGCGCCGAACTCGCCGACCACCTGGAACGCAAGCGGCAAGCCATTTGCGGTGCGGCCTGACGGCACGGTCACGGCTGGGCTGCCTGTAAGGCTCCATGGTGCGCAGAAGATCCCGTCGCCTGTGTCCGAGAGCCCTGCGGGTGCCTCGCCGGGCGCCGACAGGGTCACGAGCGCGTCGCATCCGGCAAGCAGCGGCTTCGATTCGCGACGCAACCGCGCCTGCAGCGCAATGGCAGCCTCGTACTCAGCGGCAGGCGTTGCCGCGCCCGCCGCGATCAGCGTATGCATGTGCTCACTGACGAGCTCAGGATGACTGGCGGCGGTGGGGCCGATCGCGCGCTGCGCCTCGACGCACGCAATGGCCTGCACGGCGTCGACCATAGCCTGCATATCCGCGCCGTATTCAAGCTCGACGAGCGTGGCGCCGGCGGCGCTCAGACGCTCGAGCGAGGCCTCGAAGTTCTCCTTCTGTGCCGGCTGCACGCGGTCCCAGAAGGGCGTGCGTAACACGCCCAGCCGGGCTGGAGGATTGGCTGGGAACCATGCAGCCCATGCATCGAGGCTCGCCAATACCTCCGGCCGGTGCTCGACGAAGAGTGCATGCGCGAGCGCCGCACCCTCCACCGTCTGCGCGAAAAAGCCGACATGATCGAGCGAGCCGGACAGCGGATGCACACCGTCGCGGGACACCTTGCCGAAACTGGGCTTGTAGCCGACGACTCCGCAATAAGCGGCCGGCCGGATGACCGAGCCGACGGTCTGCGTACCGAGTGCAAGCGGCACTATGCCGGCGGCCACGGCGGCCGCTGAGCCGCTCGACGACCCGCCCGGCGTGTGCAGTCGGTTCCACGGATTGACCGTGGGTCCTGGCTCACGCCAGGCGAACTCGGTCGTCACCGTCTTCCCGAAGATCACCCCGCCCGCCTGTCGGATGGACTCGACGATACGCGCGTCCGCCGACGGCTGGTGTCCGCGATAGACCGGCGACCCGTAGGCGGTCGGCATGTCGCGTGTATCGATCAGATCCTTGATACCGACCGGCAGGCCGGCGAGCGGTCCGTTGACTGCGGCATCCACGTCATAGGTGTCGGCTCGCGATGTGAACGCGCGGAGCCAGGGCTCGAGCTCGTCAGCACGCGCCTTTGCGGCCGAGAGCCGCGCGCGGGCAGCCTGGGCGTCGCCGCGGCTGGCAAGGAGGGTATTCAGCAACGATTGTTTTTGCATTCTGGTGATAGCTTTACTGTTGATTGCGCGAATTGCGCGAGGAATCCGGATCGATTCGAGCGGGCGCCGGCTTTGCGCGAGCGCCCTCTCCCGTCCCCCGTGCCTATTTGCGCGCTGCTGCCGCCGCAAACGAATTGTCCACCGCGCCCGCATATGTCACGCTGCCCGGCTTGATGTTGCCGAGGGACTCCTGCAGGGCCAGCGCGTTACGGAACGCCTGCTCGGAAATCTCGGGCGTCGCTGCGTAGATCTCCTGATCGATCAGGCGCTGTACAGCGCTGTCGACCACCTTCGGGTCAAGCGTCGGAAACTCGGTCCGCGCAACAGCCTTCGCCGTATCGGGCGAGTGCTGGATCAGCGCCTCGGCCTCGCCGATCGATTTCACGAACGCAGCGACCATCTGCGGCTTGGCTTTGATCGTGGAAGCGAGCGTGTCCATGCTGGAGAACACATAGCCGCCCTGATAGGCCCTGGGGAACCCGTAGACGATCCGATAACCCTGTGACAGCCCGGTATCGACCTGCGGCTCGTAAAGCGCCGCCGCTTCGTCGCGCCCCGCGCTGACCGGTGCGAGCTCCGTGCCGATCTGCACGGTGTCGAGCTTCACGTTAGCGAGCTTTCGCTCGCTGACGAGGCGCTGCAGAAGATAGGTACTCGTCGTCGGCGGCAGCGCAGTGGCCACGCTCTTGCCGGCGAGATCGGACACCTCCTTAACCGACGAGCCCGGCGGCGCGATGATCCAGACGGGCACGCCTGCAACCACGTTCGCCACATTGACGAGCGACGCCCCCTTGAGGTTGGCAAGCATGGCCGTCATCGGGTCCTGCAGCGAAAAGTCCGCGTGACCGCCGATCACCGCAGCCACTCCGGCTGCGCCGCCGCCGGCCGTCACTTTCTGCACCGTGAGACCGTTCTTTGCAAACAAACCTTTGTCGAGCGCTACGTAAAGCGGCAGATACTGAATCGACTGAAAGGCCTGATAGACGACTACCGGCTCGGCAGCAACCGCCATGCGAGCCCCGGAAGCGGCGAGCGCCGCCACAAGGCAAGTGCCCAGAAACTTCACCGTTTTCTTTTCCATGTAATCACCTTTGCTTCCGTTAATTGAACAATCCAGCTCAGAATCGATGCCATCAACGTGAGAACGATAATGCCCAGCCAAACAGTATTGAGGTCAAACAAAGAGCCAGCGACGAACACTTCATGACCCACTCCCGCCTGCGAAGCGATGTATTCGCCCACCACCGAGCCGATCAGCGCGAAGCCGATGTTCACGCGCAGCGTCGAGAAGATCCACGGCAGTGCGCCAGGCACGATCAGTTTGCTGAAGATCATGCCCGGCTTCGCCTTGAACGAGCGGAACAGATTCAGCAGGTCCTGATCCACCTCGCGCGCCGCGGCGCACGCGGAAATCATCGCGACCGCGAACGTGGAGATGCCGGCCAGCCAGACCTTCGAGGCCATGTCCGAGCCGAACCAGATGACAATCAGCGGACCGAGCGCAATCTTCGGAATGCTGTTCAGAATGACCGACAGACCTTCGGCCACGCCAGAGACCCTCGGCACAAACCAGAGCAGCAGCCCGAGGCCGATACCGAGTCCGCTGCCGACCACGAGACCCATCAGCGTTTCGAAAAGCGTCGCCAGCGTGTCTGGAACGAGTGTGCCCTGCGGCGAAAGGCCGAGCACCGCAGCCCGGTAGATTCCCTCGGGCGAGCCGAAAAGGCGGCCGTTGACCCAGCCAAGCGTAACCGCCAATTGCCAGCCAGCCACAATCGCGACGACGATCGCGACGACAATGCCGGTCGTGCCAAGCGTTTTGGAACGGCCGCTTGCTGCGCGCTTGCGCGTGACCGTTGATGAGATCGCGACGTCGCTCATGCCGAGGCTCCCGCGTGCTGGATTGAGTGCCCGCGCAATCCGTTCCAGATGCGCGAGTGGTAGGCACGGAACTCGGGCGCTTCGCGCGCCGATACAGCGGTGCGGGGCCCCGAGGTGGAGAGTCGAACGTCGATGTTGTCCTCGATGCACGCCGGGCGTCCGCCAAGGAGAATGACGCGGTCGCTCATCGCGATTGCCTCCTCGATGTCGTGCGTCACGAGAATTACGCTGGTGCCGTTTTGCTTGCGCAATTCCATGACGTCGTCCTCGAGCGTCAGGCGGGTTTCGTAGTCGAGCGCCGAAAACGGCTCATCGAGGAGCACGAGCGTCGGATCGACGAGCAGCGTGCGGGTGAGCGCGACGCGCTGGCGCATGCCGCCCGAAAGCGCGTGCGGATGCGCGTCGGCGAAGGAATCGAGGCCGTAACGCGCCAACATCTGTCTCGCGCGCTCGATGTCCTCGCGCCGAACCTTGCGGTAAAGCTCGATGCCCAGCACCGCGTTTTCCAGCACCGTGCGCCATGGCAGCAGCAAGTCCTTTTGCAGCATGTAGGCGATGCGCCCCTCGCCGCCATCGGCGCGTCGACCGACTTCCACGCGCCCGGATTGCGGCGTGAGCAGCCCCGAAATGAGATTGAAGAGCGTGCTCTTGCCGGCCCCGCTGCGCCCGACGATCGACACGATTTCGCCACTGCCGACGCTGAAATCCAGCCTATCGAAAATGGGCACGCTGTCGCCGTCGGCGGCCTGGAACGCATGACTCAGTTCGCAAACCCGCAAGCGCTCACTGGGCTTGGCCGCGGGCGCTGAGACCTCCGCCCGGTGCGGTGAATAAAAATTAGGTGAACTCATGGACGTCCTTAGAAGAAACGCAAATTGCAAGCGTGACGCAGCAAGACCACCCTCCTTCCCCGCCCTCGCCGCTGTGGTCCTCAAAGACCGGTGCGGCGCCGACACGGAAAACTGTGCATCAGGCATAATGCATAATGCACATTCAAAAAAAAGACGCCAACGAATCAAAAAAACAGGACGCCTTGCCGGTCGCAAGTGCGACAACGCGGTGCAGGCAAGCAGTTTCGCGGGACCAAGGACCCGACAAACATCATCCTGGATCGATGTCTCCGGGCGCCGCGCTTGCCGATCTGCTGCCCGGCCCTCTGCGCAACCGGCCATCTTCCCTGAACCCCGTGACTGCCGAACCCACCGGCGGCGGTCGGGGGCGCTTCCGAAGGAGCCCGATCACGACGCCGGCTGATCACCGTCCACACAGGGCGGGGATTTTTACTTCGACACTTCTGGGGAAATTACGCCCGACGTTGACAATTGGTATTCATTGACGATGCAACGGGCCGGCTGATGGCGCTGCGCTTCACGGCGGCCGGGTCTGGGTCGACTGTCAGACGGCTGCAGGAGCGACTTATGACGAGACGACGGGACGCGATTTCGCTTCTGCTCGCATAACGGATCATCGCCCAACGCCGTCATATTCAATCCCGCTGTAAGTGACCCAAATGCCACTTGCCCCTCCACCTTGCGCGCAGCCAGCTTACGATGACGGCCGTGTACCACCCAGCAGCATACTGATATTCGCGATGTTCTATGCGATCCTAACGCCCGTCCACATGAATTGGTTTTTTAGCGCACCCGTATAGAACGTGTCGGCTTTGTCCTCTCCGAAGTTGCACCGTGTGAAACCCATGCCTCGAGCCAAACCCAAACGATTGCCCGGCAACTTCACGCTGGCGCTCGTCGCCACCGTGATCGCCGCCAGCTTGCTGCCCTGCCGCGGGCACACCGCCGTCTCCGTCAACCTGATCGCAAACATTGCAATTGGCCTGCTGTTCTTCCTGCATGGCGCCAAGCTGCCGCGCGGAGCAATCGTGGACGGTGCGAGGCATTGGCGTCTGCACCTTGTCGTCCTGCTCAGCACGTTTGTCCTGTTTCCGCTGCTCGGTCTCGCGCTGAGGCCGGTACTGGCGCCGCTCGTCACGCCGGCACTGTACATGGGCGTCCTGTTCCTGTGCACGCTGCCGTCCACTGTGCAATCGTCGATCGCCTTCACGTCGATGGCCAAAGGCAACGTGCCGGCTGCCGTGTGCAGCGCGTCGGCCTCCAGCCTAATTGGGATTTTCATCACGCCGCTGCTCGTCAGCTTCACGCTTACAAAGCAGAACGCGGGCTCGAGCGCGTCGCTGAATGGCATCTGGGATATCGTGCTGCAGATCCTCATGCCGTTCATCGCAGGCCAGTTGCTGCGACCGTGGATGGCCGCTTCGCTCGAGCGCGGCATGCCGGTGCTGCGGTATGTCGATCAGGGCTCGATCCTGCTGATCGTCTACACGGCTTTTAGCGAGGCCGTGAACGAGGGCTTGTGGCACCGGACACCCGTGGCGGCGCTCGGCGGCCTGGTTGTGGTCGACGCCGTGCTGCTGATGGTGGCGCTGCTGGTCACGGGCTTTACCGCCAAGCGGCTCGGATTCAGCAAGGAAGACCAGGTTGCGATTGTGTTCTGCGGATCGAAAAAAGGCCTGGCTTCCGGCATATCGATGGCGAAGGTGCTCTTCTCGGGCCCCACGGTCGGGGCCGTCGTGCTGCCGCTGATGCTGTTCCACCAGATCCAGTTGATGGTCTGCGCCGTCCTCGCTCAGCGCTGGAATACACGCGCGTGTGGTGAAGCCAAGCCGCAGGCCGCGAGCGAACCTGCCGCTGTTGATGTTCGCTAATTTTGCCAGCGGCAAAACAGCAAAAGCCTATGGGAATATGAGGGAGGGTGCGTGAGCCGGCACCCGATGCCTCTACGACCATATCGCCGGGAAGATGCCGGTACGGGGGGTCGGGGAGGCGAGCGACGTCGCGCAAACATATCTTTACCTGATGCAGCAGGGCTGTAGCACGGGCCAGGTCATCGTTGTCGACGGTGGCCACGTGCTGGTTTAACGGATGACAACTCGCCTCCTTCGCGAGTTGCCGTCGGCGAAAAGCCTGATTCGCATAGCGGGGAACCAAGACTAGCAATCGTTCGGAAGGACGCGTTTGATCCTTCCACATTTCGGAAGCTCGGCACCCAGCTCGCCGACGGGCCGCCGCAATTCGCATGCGCGCTCGATCGGGCGCGGGATCTGAAGCGACACGACTCACCTCCCAAAAGCGAAGTCCAGTGGCTCTGTCGCGCTAAGTCGTTCAGGTAAAATTTGGTCTACGGAAATTTGCGAAACCGACGATGGCCAGGACGAAGACGCCGCGAACGACACTACCTGCGGGCGTGGCCCGGGTACTGAAACGACTGCACTATCCGTTGGAAGTGATCCTGCTGTGTGTGCGGTGGTATGTGGCCTACTCGGTAAGCCTGCGTGATCTTGAAGAGATGATGGTCGAACGGGGTTTCGAGGTCGACCATTCGAGCGTGCATCGCTGGGTGATCAAGCTGGTGCCGTTGTTCGAGAAAGCCTTTCGCAAGCACAAACGTCCGGTCGGCAAGCGCTGGCGGATGGATGAAACCTACGTCAAGGTACGCGGCCAGTGGAAATACCTCTACCGCGCTGTGGACAAGGCCGGCAACACCGTCGATTTCCTGCTTCGGGCCCATCGTGACAAGGCTGCAGCGCGTCGCTACTTCGAGAAAGCCATCGGTCAGAACGGCGCACCTGAGACCGTTACCATGGACAAAAGCGGCGCTAATCTGGCCGCCCTCCAGGCCATCAAACGCCGAATCAGGCCAATGATGGGTTTCAAGGATTTTCGCTGCGCCCGCATCATCCTGTCAGGCATCGAAACGATGCATATGATCAGGAAAGGGCAAATGAAAGCTGATGGCATTGCGCGAGCTGCTGCCGAGCAGTTCTATTAGTTGGTCATATAAGGAATCCTGACCATAACGTAACTTTCTCGCCTTGCGACCTTATCGCGACACAACCAATTCGCCTGCGACTGGCCTACTGCGAGCGGTCGCATCGCGAACACCCCCTTCCCGTGAACCGGCGATCGCCGGACGATCACGCGCCGCATGCTGAATCCTTGAGTGAGTTTCGCATCAGTATAAAAGCGGCCGATTCTGCCTGCCACTGCAACGTCATGTGCGAATCGCACGAGGACAGAGGCGCTGCCACCTTGACGTTGAAGATCCGGGATTTCGTGCACGGTTGGAGGTTGACAATCTGCCCGCCCAGCGACGGCGCCGGCCCTAGAAGAGCCGGACGCCAGGTTCGCGCAGGCTGTTCCATTTCACGGTGCTCACAAAGGTCCTGCCCGCGGTGTCGAGTGACTCGATCATCGCGCGCTGCCCACGAGCTTCCGCGATGACACGCACGATGCGCATCCGGTAGCGCAGCAGCGCACCGTTGGGTGGGCACAAGTCCTCCCGCCGGATTCGCGATCGTTTAATTTCCATACGGCTATCCGCACTGATATGCAGCCCGTCGAAGAGGCCGCGGTCGGAACATCTCCCAACTGATGCTACCAGGCCGGTTGTTCAGCATGAATCTATTGATAGATTCATCGCTGCGCGGCGCACTACAAATACAGAAGACTGCGAATGATACTGTCGGGGTTCAAGATGGAAGTTCTTGATCCCGCGCCCACCGTCTCGCCGGACGGGCGTGCCGGTGTTTTCAGGTTGTGTCGCATTAATGCAGGCGGGTAAGAATCGGGGCGACGAAACATGCGTTGGAACACGATGAAGAAGACCGCGACACAACCCCAGACGACCGACCCCGGCGATCGGGTTGGCCACAGACCGACTGCCGCTTAACACCCGAACGGGCGTGACCTGTCCAGGCAAGGATCAGGCACCCGCGGGAATTGAAGAGCTGGCGTTCCCGGCCAGAAACGCCCTGAGCTTTTGCTCCGCCGCGAGTACTTCGTGCAGCGGCGCACTTGCGAGTTGCGAATCGTAAAGGGCCAGTAGTGCCTCGAAGTTGACAATCCTCTCGGCCGGTAGCAGCCATTCGCCACACTCCTGAGCATGCGACAAGGTCGCTTCAACAGCGTATTCGGCAATCTTGAATTGCTCGACCGGGATGGTGCCATACCCGGCTCGCCGCAGAAACCAGCTTAAATACACCGAGCGCATCAATTCATTGACGAGGTGTCCGTTTCCGTGACCGCTGCGGCACGCGACCAGCGCAAGATGATTGGCGAGGGACCGTTCGCTCGCCGACGCCCGATCCATCGGTAACAGTAGCGCCTTGGTCAACGGTTTATGGGTTCGGGCACTACGCGACCTGTTTCGTTTGGAAGACACGGATTGGAAGTTGCAAGGAGCGCTTTGAGAACTCTCAGATTATAGCGGGACTGCCCGCGAGATTTTCAGCTCGTGTTGCGGCCGGCATCGAACAATGCAGCCGCCTCAAGTCGCCCCTGCGCAGCCCTCCGATCCGGCGAAAACTAACAACAGCTTTCAAGGTAGCACGGCCATCCATTCTATCGCGTCGCTCGGTCGATGCTCGGCCTTATGGCAAGCTTCGCATAAGGCCGAATCACGGCCGTCCAGGATGGCATCGCAATCATCGCCGCCTGGCCAGCTCGACCCGCACGACGAACTCCCGACGAAATGTTGACTCAGCATCAGAGTTGCTGCGGGACCGGCGAGTTAGCCGTGCCGTGCTTGCTCGTGCCTGGCGAGTACGCTACGGCTCGTTGCGATGAGTGCGTCCGTGTTCTTTCAGGATAGTTGACTACCTGGCTCATCAGAACCCTCTTCACGCCGATGCTGTGCTTCCCAAACTCGCCGAGTTCTGGCAAGTTCCTCGGCGAGGAGTTTTTCATCCGGCAGCATCATATGGTATTCGGCCGCCAGCACTTTGTTAGGCAACCCCTCAAGGGCGTAGCGTGCGACGGCGGCATTGGTACGCGCGCACAATATCAGCCCGACTGGCGGATTTTCGCCGGGCAGAGTCCAGTGCTCGCGGGCGTAATTACAGTACATATGCATCTGGCCCACGTCGGCATGGTTAAGTTCGGTGAGCTTCAGGTCGATGATAACGAGGCACCTCAGGCGGCGATGAAAAAACAGAAGGTCCACCCGAAACCAGCTCTCGCCAATGCGAAGCCGACGCTGGCGGCCTACAAACGTAAAATCGCCGCCAAGCTCTAGCAGGAAATCTTCGAGCCGGTGGACCAGCGCGTCTTCCAGTTGAGTTTCTGAATATTCGTCTTTCAGATCCAGAAACTCGAGGACATACGGATCTTTGATCGCCTCCTCCGCCGTCACAAGGTCGCCCGGCTGCGCTTTGCTCGCCTTTTGCAACATCGCCTGCTTGTTCTTCGATAGCATCGCACGGGTATGAAACTGGCTGCCGATCTGTCGGTCCAGTTGACGCACGCTCCATCCACCGCGAAGCGCCTCGGCTTCATAGAATGCCCTCTCCTCGGCTGACCGGGTTCGTCGCATGAGATGAATGTAGTGCGTCCAGGAGAGCTGAAATACGTCGGCGAGTTGGTCCAGATTGAAATTCCGAACCACTGCTTCGGAATTGCCCGGACGGACCTCGCCAGTGGATTTCCGAATCAGCGATTCGGAAATTGCGGCGGGTGGCCAGGTCTGGTAGAACAGGCGCATCAACTCGAGGTTGTCAATCCCAAAGCCCCGGCCGAACTGTTTTGTCAGGTCGGCTGACAGTCGCCCGAGCAGTGCCTGACCGTAGGCCGCGCGATCTTTTCCGCCCTGGTTGAACTCAACGATTCGGCGGCCAATCTCCCAATAAGTCGCAGTCATCAACGCGTTGACACTGCGTGCCGCGGCACGACGGCCGCGCTCCAGCAGCGCGACTATGTCGCTATGGATGCTACCGTATTCGGTGCCACTTGATGCGATGTCAGTCATTGTTCAGGCTCATGCACGGGTCCCAGGTTGCGTGTTGCATCATTATCAAATACCGGATCGCCGCTGCCCCTGCCTCACGATGGGGCAGTTCACGCTCGTCCATTGAGGTAAAGCGGGTCGCGCCCCGGAGGTTAAAATCGGAACGAACTGGTCTGCACTCCACGACGCATCGCTCACCGGGTCCTCATATACGCCGCATACAGCCCGGCATGCAGATCTCGCAGCGCCTTGCGACGCTCCACCAGCTCATGCTGTTTGCCCTGCCGCTCGAGGCTGAGGATCTGCAGCAGCAGCCGCGTCGCCCGCTCCGGCGCCGTCTGGCGCGACGGCTGCGCTTCACGGAGCAGGGGTGCCAGTCCCGGCTTTTCGATCAGCACCCACGCGGGGAACCACGCGAGGTCGGCTGTCTGGCCTGCACCCTCGAAATTCGCGTCGAACTTCCTGCGCAACGTGTCGACTAACGCGTCGGCGAGCCGGTGCAACAGGTCAGCCAGGCGGCCAGGTGACAGCCATGCCAGTTCGGTGAGCAACGGCCACGCAGATTCCACACCATCCGCGCGATGCCACACCTCGGCCATCCACGTCAGCGGCGCCGGGATCCTGCGCCACGACTCGATCCGCTCGACGGCCTGTCTTGCCTCACCCCAGTCGCCCGCGCGCAGCCATAGCGGCGCCGCGTGAAGGTCACTGACGTCAGCGCGAAACGGCAGGGCCGCGGCCTGCTGCGCGACCATCCGCCAGCATGACGCCATCCACGTCCGTCCGGGCGCGTCTCCCAGTAACCGCCGCGCCGCCGGTTCAACCTCATCATTGAGGCGACCACAGGCGGCAGCCAGCGCCGGATAATCGGCGAACGGCGAGGGAACATCCCTGTCGAGCACATCGATCAATGTCGCGAGCCCGGCCAGGGTATCGTCATCGGGGAATTCGCCTGCCAGGCTCTGCCAGGCCTGCCGGGCAGAGCCTGCATCGCGCCGGTGGAGGGCATCCAGCACATCGTTGCGGAGCATGACGTCGCGGCTGTCGGCGAAGATGTCGAGCTGCATGATGGTCAGCGTCAGAAGAGTTGAGCGTTCAGACCGGCCAGATTAGCCCATTTCACCACGCTGCGGAACGATCGGCCATTGACGTCGATCGATTCGATCACCGCGCGTTGACCGCTGGCTTCGGCAACCACGCGCACGATGCGGTCGCGATACCGCATCAGCGCTCCGATCGGCGGGCAGACGGTCTTCTTCCTTTTCCGGGAGGTCGTGTTCACGCGATCACGCCGGCTTCTTCGCCCCTGCAACCTTGCGCACCGGACGGGGTTGCTTGCGCGTAGGCACCGCACCCGGTTCGCCCTTGCGGCGCGGACTGCGCGTCGTGCCCCTGCCCGTCATCTGCTGTCGCAGCATCCCGATCTCCCGCTCGTAGCCAGCGTTGGCGTCGCGGACGGCTGCCAGATTGCCCTCGAGGACGCCGGCCTGGTGCCGTGCATCCGCGAGGTGTGCCTGCAGGGTCTGCAGTTCGCTGCGATGCCGCGCCTCGCCCTGCTCACCCTTTCGTGTGGTGGCCACAAGTTCCTTCTGGACGCGTGTGCTCACAACCCGCTCGCACTCGATCTCAAGCAGCGCCCGCTTCTCGGCCGCCCGCAAACGCTCTTCCGCGAGCTCAGCGCTGCTCCGCAGTTTGCCGAGCTCACCCGAAAAATCCGCCCTCGCCTGCACCAGCGCCCGGTCACGCGTGCCGATCTCGTCCTGCTGTCGCGCGATTTCAGTCTCAAGCGCCTGACGCGTCGCCTCGGCAGCGGCCTGCGCCTGTTCGAGCTCCTGAATCCGCACCTGCGCCGCCAGCAACGCGCCGGTGCGCTGCTCGAACGCCGTTTCGGTCCGCGCGAGCTCGGCCTGCAGTGACGTCACTTCGTTACGCGCGCTGGCCTTCTCCGCCTCGGTGTCGGCCCGCAGTGCCTCGAGCGCCGCCTGCGCTGACGTGGTGGACTTCGCCCACAGCGTCGCGACCAATTCCCCAGCGGCAGCCTGCAACTCCGCCTTCAGATCAGGATGCTCGATGCGCACGCGGCTCTTCTCGCGCAGTTCGATCCAGAACTCCCCCAGCACCTGCGTGGGCGTGCTCATGCTCCCCCGCTTCACCAGCTGGTACAGCCGGTTGGCGGTCGGCGTGAGGCCGAAGCGGAAGAACAGCAGCGCGCAGGCCTCGCGGTAGAGCTCGCGCGTCTTCGGGAAGTCGGCCTTCAGGCGCCCGATTGCGGCTACCAGGCGGGTTTCATCAGGCAATGCGCGGACATCGGGGATCGATCCTGGCGGTGCGGCGGACGCCCTGCGTGCGCGTGGTGACGACCATGCGCCGCGCGCGGACCGCCTCGAGCAGGCATCGACACACTGGCTGCGTCACACCGCAGGGTCCCACATGGTGGACCAGCAGGTGGACCAGCAGGTCGATCTGCGACTCGTGCGCGATAACCTCGGGCATGCGTCACTGATGACGACCAGCCAGTATCTTCACGTCGACGACGAGCGCCGGCACCGCGAGACCGATGGGAAACACCGCATTGACTGGTGACAGACCGGTGACAGGCGGCAGCCCGGCCCTGGCGCCTGATCGGGAAATCGTCGGCCGTGAGCCTGACGGGTTCACCCGGGCGCAGGCGGAGTTTCCGTTCGGCGACCGCAATGATGCGGCGCCGTCCTTCAGCAAACGCCCTGGGCATCCGGACCGGGTCAGCGTCTGGCGGCAACCAGAATTGCGCGTCGGGCGCCTCTCGCGTAATCGCACAGGCGACCTCGCTGCGAGGCCCGGTCAGGCGAAACGAAATTTCATGCCGGTCCGCC